>NZ_JAENYR010000024.1 GCF_016841685.1 Thiohalomonas denitrificans | reverse complement strand
GCGCCTCCTACCAAGGGGCTGTCGCCTTCGTTCCCGGTAGGAGGGCCGCCCCGGCGCGATGCGGTCCGTGACGGAGACTCGCCGCGGGGGCGCGCCTCCTACCAAGGGGCTGTCGCCTTCGTTCCCGGTAGGAGGGCCGCCCCGGCTCGGCCTGATCGGTGATTGATTTTATTCCTCCGTCCCAAGAAGCCGCTCGAGGATCCTCTCGTAGATGGCGGAAAGCTGCTCCAGGTGCTCGACGCGAACCTGCTCGTTTACTTTGTGAATGGTGGCGTTAAGCGGTCCGAGTTCGATGACCTGGGCGCCGGTGGGGGCGATGAAACGCCCGTCGGAGGTGCCACCTGCGGTATTCACATCGGGTTCGCGGCCGGTCGCCGCGTGAATGGCGGCGACGGTGGTCTCGACGAGTGCGCCGCGGGGGGTGAGAAACGGGTCACCCGAGAGCGACCAGTCGATCGAGTAGTTGAGGTTACGGGCATCCAGAATGGCATGGACCCGTTTCTTCAGCCCATCGGCGCTGCTTTCGGTGGAGAAACGGAAGTTGACAAGGGCCTCTACCTCGCCGGGAATCACATTGGTCGCCCCGGTCCCGCCATGGATATTGGAGACCTGGAAGGTGGTCGGAGGGAAAAATTCATTGCCGTCGTCCCACACTTCCCGACAGAGGGCATCCAGGGCCGGAGCCAGATGGTGGATGGGGTTATCGGCCAAGTGCGGATAGGCGACGTGGCCCTGGGTGCCCTGCACCAGAAGACGGCCGTTCAGCGATCCGCGGCGTCCGTTCTTGACCACATCCCCCACCTCGTTGGTGGATGAGGGTTCGCCTACCAGGCACCAGTCGATCCTCTCTCGGCGCTGCTCCAGGTGCTCCACCACCTTGACGGTGCCATTCTGCGCCGGACCCTCCTCATCGCTGGTGATGAGAAAGGCGATGCTTCCCCGGGGCTCCGGAGTTCGGGCCAGGAAGCGTTCGCAGGCGGTGACGAAGGCGGCAATGGAGCCCTTCATGTCCGCGGTGCCGCGCCCGTGCAGTACGCCATCCTCGAGCACGGCATCGAAGGGCGGGTGACTCCAGTTGGCCTCGGCGCCGGTGGGGACCACGTCGGTGTGGCCGGCGAAGCAGAATACCGGACCTTCCGTACCTTTCCTTAGCCAGAGATTGTCCACCTGGCCGAAGCGCAGGTGCTCAGCCTGGAAACCCAGTGGCGCGAGTCGCTCCGCCAACAGGGGCTGACAGCCGGCGTCTTCGGGCGTAACGGAGCGGCGGCGGATCAGGTCACGGGCGAGGTCGAGGGTGTCTGACATGAGATAATTTTTTGTAAAGTTAGCCACAGAGGACACAGAGGACACAGAGAGCACAGAGAAGAAGAATTGCATAGTCTTTTCTCTGCGTTCCTCCGCGTCTCTGCGGTGAATCTTCAGTGAAAGAGATCGGCGTAGTCGTCTTCGGAGAAGCCTACCTTCACGCCTCCTTCGTGCTCCAGCACCGGGCGCTTTATCAGCGTCGGCTCTTGGCGGATGAGTTCCAGTGCTTTCACTTCACCGACATTGGCTCTCTTCTCGGCCGGCAGCTTGCGCCAGGCCACACCTCGCCGATTCAGCAGCGCCTCCCAGCCAACAGCGCCAACCCATATTGCCAATCGCTCTTCGGGCAGACCGTCGGCGCGGAAATCGTGAAAGTCATGCTCGATACCGTGTCCGCGTAGCCACTTGCGTGCCTTGCGCACCGTATCGCAGGTTTTGATGCCGTAGATTTTGCTCATGATTCGATCCAACCACGGGGGACACGGGGAGCACGGGGACTTCAACCCTTGGAAAACATGATGCCTCCACAGAGAACTACTGAAAAGTGCGTTTAATTTCTCTGTGGTTACCTTTCAGTTTCGCCGTGTTCCCCTTGTTCCCCTTGTTCCCCGTGCGCCCCGTGGTTAAAGCCCTCAGATATCCCGCAGCAGCTCGTTGATACCGACCTTGGAGCGGGTCTTCTCGTCCACTTTTTTGACGATGACCGCGCAGTACAGGCTGTACTTGCCATCCTTGCTCGGCAGGTTTCCGGAGACCACCACCGAACCGGCGGGAATGCGGCCGTAGAGGATTTCGTCTTTTTCGCGGTCGTAGATGCGGGTGGACTGGCCGATGTAGACGCCCATGGAGATGACCGCACCCTCTTCGACGATGACCCCTTCGACAACCTCGGAGCGGGCGCCGATGAAGCAGTTGTCCTCGATGATGGTCGGGGCCGCCTGCAGGGGCTCCAGAACGCCTCCGATGCCGACGCCGCCGGAGAGATGGACATTCTTGCCGATCTGCGCACAGGAGCCGACGGTCGCCCAGGTGTCGACCATGGTGCCGGAGTCCACGTAGGCGCCGATATTGGTATAGGAGGGCATCAGCACCACTCCGGGCGCGATATAGGAGCCGCGTCGGGCCGAGGCAGGCGGGACTACGCGTACGCCGCAGTCGCGGAAGTCGCGTGAGTTCATGTCGGCATATTTGGACGGCACCTTGTCGAAATAGTTGGTGAAGCCGCCCTTCATGTAGCGGTTGTCCTCGATGCGGAAGGAGAGCAGGACCGCCTTCTTCAACCACTCGTTGACCTGCCAGTCGCCCACGCCGCGGCGTTCCGCAACCCGCTGTTCGCCACTGTCCAGCAGGCGGATGGCCTCTTCGACGGCCTCTTTCACTTGAGGCTCGGCACTGCGCGGCGTGATGTTGGCGCGGTGCTCGAAGGCTTCCTCGATAACGTTCTTGATGTCTTCCATCTTGTTTCCTTCCAAATTGACAAATGGCTTAACCACGGGGAATACGGGGAGCACGGGGTTTTTACCACAGAGAGCACAGAGTCATTTTTGAAGATTATTTTCTCCGTGTTCTCTGTGGTTTGCGGTGTTGCCCCCGTGAACCCTGTGCCCCCCGTGGTTAGATCTCTTGAAGTTAAAGGCTCTCGACGAAGCGGCGGACACGTTCGGCCGCTTCGATACATTCATCCAGTTCCGCCACCAGGGCCATGCGTATTCGCCCGGCACCCGGATTCAGACCATGGGCCTCCCGGGAGAGATAGCTGCCGGGCAGGACGGTCACGTTCTGTCGCTCGAACAGCCCCCGGGTGAAGTCGGTATCGGCGATCGGGGTTTTGGGCCACAGATAGAAGCCCGCATCCGGTCGTTCGATATCGAGGACCGGCTGGAGGATATCCAAAACGGCGTCGAATTTCGCCCGGTAAAGGTCGCGGTTGGCCTTTACATGGGTTTCATCCTGCCAGGCGACGATGCTGGCCGCCTGGGTGGGCGGCGGCAGTGCACAGCCCTGATAGGTGCGGTAGTGCAGAAAACGGCGCAGGAGCTCGCGGTCTCCGGCCACGAAGCCGGAGCGCAGGCCGGGGAGATTGGAACGCTTGGAGAGGCTGTGGAATACCACACAGCGGCGGTAATCGTCACGGCCCATTGCCGCGGCAGCCTGAAGCAGGCCGGGCGGCGGTGCATCCTCCTCGAAATAGAGTTCGGAATAACACTCGTCGGAGGCGATGATGAAATCGTGCTCGTCCGCCAGCCGAATCAGCCTCTGCAACTGCTCCACCGGCATCACGGCACCCGTCGGATTGCCGGGACTGCACAGGTAGATGAGCTGGGTGCGCTGCCAGACATCGGCCGTGACCGCATCCAGGTCCGGGAGGAACCGGTTTTCCGCCGTGGTGTTCAGGAAAAAAGGCGTGGCCCCGGCCAGCAGCGCGGCACCTTCGTAGATTTGATAGAAGGGATTGGGCGCCAGCACCAGCGGGTACCGTGAGCGATCCACGACGGCCTGGGCGAATGCGAACAGGGCCTCACGGGTACCCGCTACCGGAAGCAGGTTAGCCTCCGGGTCGATACTGTCCACCGGCAGCCCGAAGCGGCGGGTCAGCCAGCCCCCTGCGGCGGCGCGCAACTCCGGACGCCCCTTGGTAACGGGGTAATTGGCCAGCCCATGCAGGTGCGTAATCACCTCTTCGATGACGAACGCCGGCGGCTGGTGCTTGGGCTCGCCGATAGACAGGGCGATGTGGGGCTTGTCTGCGGGCGGCCGTACACCGGTCTTCAGAGAATTCAGCTTCTCGAAGGGATAGGGCTGTAGTTTTTCGAGATCCGGGTTCATGGCGTCGGTTCACGGCAAAACCACCATTATACTGGATGAGAGAAGGGAATGAAGTTGCTAGCTGGCATCTGCCAAGTTCCGGAGGAGGTAGCTATGGCAAGACGCTTCAAGGTTGGCGATCACGTGCGTTGGAACTCGGAGGCCGGCTACGTCACCGGCCGCATCATCCACGTTCACACCCGGGACGCCGAGTACAGGGGCCATCGTCGGCGCGCCAGCGAGGACGAGCCCCAGTACGAAATCCGCAGTGACAAGAGCGATCACATTGCCATGCACAAGGATTCGGCACTGGAGCCGGTCCGCTGATGATGGCGATCTGGACGCTCGGGCACTCGAACCGGAGCTGGGGGGAATTTCTCACTCTGCTGCGCTCGCAGCGTATTGAGCAGGTGGCGGATGTGCGCCGCTTCCCCGGCTCACGCAAGCACCCGCAGTTCGGCCAGGAGGAACTGCCCCAGCGGCTGGCCACGTCCGGCCTGGCCTATCAGCACATTATCGAACTGGGCGGACGCCGCAGGTCCAACCCCGGCTCCATCAACACCGTGTGGCGCAACCCGGCGTTCCGCGCCTACGCCGACTACATGCAGACCGAGAGCTACCGCAGCGGACGCGCTCGGCTGCTACAGATGGTGGCCCACGGTCGCACCGCCCTCCTGTGCTCGGAGGCGGTGTGGTGGCGCTGTCACCGCGCGCTGATCGCCGACGACCTCAAGAGCGCGGGTATCCTCGTGCTCCACATCATGTCGCCGACGAAAGTCGTGGAGCATCCCTATACAACTGCCGCCAGCGTAGTCGACGGTCAGCTCGTATACGGGCCGGCATCGCCGCACTGACCGCCCCGCCGATCCGGGACTCAGCCTCTCGCTCCCGCCCGCAGGCTGAAACCGGCGTGTTTGCGACCGCGAGGCGTCCCTCAGACTGAACCGGAACGACCCGCATCAGCGGTGTGCCTACGCCGGCGCAGGGTGGCTTGGGGCACTGGCACTCCGTTTCGCTGTAATTCCGTTCGAATTCACTCCCGATCGAGCCTCTCGCAGATGCGCTGCCGCAGGCAGCGGGTTTTTTGCTCATCACGCAGGAGTTCGCCGTTTTTATCGGCAACCATGAAGACATCTTCCACCCGTTCCCCGAAGGTGGCGATCTTTGCGTCCTGCAGCAGTACCCCGCATTCGGTCAGGGCCCGGCCAATCTCGGCCAGCAGCCCGGGGCGGTCGGCCGCGACTACTTCCATAATCGTTCGGCCGTTGCGCAGGTCATTCTGGAACGTGACCTGAGTGGGTAGATTGAAGTGCGTGAGCTGTCGGGCAACCCGGCGGCGCACCCTGGCAGGCGTCTCTTCCGGGTGCGCCAGGAGATAGGTCAGGCGCTCACGGATCTCGCGTTCGCGCCCAGGCTCTTCAATGGGTTCGCCCGATTCCTCCAGAACGATGTAGGTGTCCAGCGTGTAACCATCTTTGGAGGGAATGATGCGTGCGTCGGCCACGGTCAGGCCCAGTTGGTCGAGGGCGGTGGTGGTGATCGTGAACTGGTGCTCCCGAATGCGGGTAAAGACAAAGACCTCGGTTCCTCCCCGCTGGGTTTTTCGCCGCAGTAGCACCAGTGGCCGGTCCGGCTGGGCATTTTCGGCGATGGCCCGGCTGTGCCAGGCGATTTCATCGACCGAGTAGCGAAGGAAATAGTCGTCGGTCAGACGGTCCCAAAACCGTGACACCGCATCCATGTCGACATCGCTCGCTTCGAGAAGCCGGATAGTCTCGCGCTGGGTCTCTTCAATCAATTCCTCTTTGACGATGGGATTGGTGAGGCCCCGGCGCAGCGCCTTGCGAGCGGCATAGTAGAGCTCGGCCAGCAGCGCATCCTTCCAGGAGTTCCAGACGCCGGGGCTGGTGGCACGGATATCGGCCACGGTCAGCAGATAGAGATAATCCAGTCGGATTTGAGCGCCCATCTGTGCCGCGAATTCGTTGATGATATCCGGGTCGGAGATGTCCTTGCGCTGGGCAGTGGTGGACATCAGCAGATGGTTGCGGACCAGCCAGGCGACCAGGTGCGTGTCGTATTTCGACAGCAGGTGGTGGGTGCAGAAGGTCGCGGCGTCTTCCGCTCCCAGTTGGGAATGGTCTCCGCCGCGCCCCTTGGCGACATCGTGGAACAGGGCGGCAATGTAGAGGAGCTCCGGTTTGGCGATACGCTGAATGAGCCGGCTGCAGAGGGGGAATTCCCCGGCGTGCTCCGGGACGGCGAAACGACGCAGGTTGCGGACTACGAAAAGCGTGTGTTCGTCGACCGTATAGACGTGAAACAGATCGTGCTGCATCTGGCCCGCCACCCGTCCGAATACGGGCAGGTAGGCGCCGAGGACACCATAGCGATTCATGCGGTGCAGGGCATCGGTGATCCCCCGCGGCTGGCGCAGGATCTCCATAAAGAGGCTGCGGCAGCGCAGGTCCGCACGGTATTCGGTATTGATGAGATAGAGGTGGTTGCGGATCTGTCGGATGGTCTCGGCCCGCACCCCTTTTGCATTGGGGTGCTGCACCAGTACCAGGAACAGCTCCAGTAATGCGAACGGATAGCGCCGGAACACCTGGTCGGAGGTGGTCTCGAGAAAGCCCTTACGTAGCTGAAAGCGCTTGCTGATGGAGACCGGGTCGGCGGGTTGATCTCCATAGAGTATCTCCTCCTGAAACAGCTGCAGCAGCATCTCGTTGAGCCGCTCCAGTTCCATTACCGTTCGGTAGTACTCCTTCATGAAGTGCTCGACCGCCAGACGGGATTCGTCGTCCCGAAAGCCGAACTGGATGGCCAGCGTGCGCTGGTGGTCGATCAGTAGACGATCTTCACGGCGTCCGCTGAGGATGTGCAGGCCGAAACGGACCCTCCAGAGGAAGGCCTGTCCATCGCTCAACGCCCGGTATTCGGAAGCCGTCAGAAAGCCGTGGCCCACCAGGTCATGCAGGGTTTCGGCGCCGTAGTGGCGCTTGGCCACCCAGCCGATCATCTGGATATCGCGCAGGCCGCCGGGGCCCTCCTTGACGTTGGGTTCCAGGTTGTAGGCGGTGTCGTTGAACTTGTGGTGGCGGGCGATCTGCTCCTCCCACTTGGCCTCGAAAAACGCAGGGCCTGGCCAGACATGCTCCTGACTGGTTCGCTCGCGCATGGTCTCATAGAGTGCTCGAGGCCCAATTAGTAGCCGCGACTCCATGAGGTTGGTGGCGACGGTGATATCCCCCTCTGCCTCCTCCACGCACTGTTCGACGGTTCTGACGCTGTGTCCCACCTCCAGGCCGATATCCCACAGGAACAGCAGAAAATTCTCGAGCTTCTCCCGGAAGCGGTGGATAGCCCCGGTTTCGGCCAGGATCATCAAGTCCACATCGGAGTGGGGATGCAGCTCGCCGCGGCCGTAGCCGCCAACGGCCACCAGGCAGAGATCGTCTGTCGTGTCGTCGAAGTGGAGCGCCCAGGCCCTTTCCAGAAGCCGGTCCACGAAGCGGGCGTGGGCCGTCACCAACTCGACTACCGAATCTCCGGCCAGAAAGCGCTGTTCCAGTGCGGTTCGCGCGGACCTGACGGTATCCCGAAACAGCGCAAGCGGCGGACTTCCGGCCGTCAGGGCGCTGTCGAAGGCCTCGGAATCGAACAGCGCAAGGGACACTAGATCTCCTCGCCTTTGCGGAGGGTCAGTACCTCATAGCCCGTTTCGGTGACCAGGATGGTGTGCTCCCACTGGGCGGAGAGGGTGCGGTCCTTGGTGATCACGGTCCAGTTATCCGGCAGCAGCTTAACAAAACGTTTTCCGGCATTGATCATCGGTTCGATAGTGAAGGTCATCCCCGCCTCGAGCACTATACCGGTGCCGGGTTCGCCGTAGTGGAGGACCTGCGGGTCTTCATGAAACTGCTGACCGATGCCGTGGCCGCAGTATTCGCGAACCACCGAGTAGCGGTGTTTTTCGGCGTATTCCTGGATCGCATGGCCGATATCCCCCAGACGGATGCCGGGCCGGACCATTCTGATCCCGGTGATCATCGCCTCCCGGGCCACACGTACCAGCCGCTCGGCCTTTACGCTCGCTTCGCCGACAAAGAACATCTGGCTGGTATCGCCATGGTAGCCATTCTTGATGACGGTGATATCGATATTGACCACATCCCCCTTCTTGAGAGCCTTATCGCCGGGAATCCCGTGACAGACCTGGTGATTGACGGAGGTACAGATAGACTTGGGGAAACCGTGGTAGTTGAGGGGCGCCGGGATCGCCTGCTGCTCCTCGACGATGTAGTCGTGGCAGATACGGTCCAGTTCGCCGGTGGTAACGCCGGGTTGGACGTGCGGTGCGATCATTTCCAGCACCTCGGCGGCCAGCCGGCTGGCAATACGCATCTTTTCGATCTCTTCGGGCGTCTTGATATGGACAGCCATGTGTTTGAAAGTCCTGCAATTTGTGGGTTTGTCCGGCGGGGCGCTGCCGGTTCGGCGGGTTGTCTGTGAAAAGGCGTCGGCAATTGTTGTGCCGTTACGGATATGGTATAAAGGCGCGCTTTTGTAGGCAAACGAAAACGGCTCCGGCTCGCGCCAGGGTCGAATAAAATCCACACATGCGCCGTCACGGGTGTCCGGGTGCCCCCGTAAGGGGTCGATATCCGAGGGTGCATGGAGGACCAACCCAAATGAGGAGACTTTTACATGGCTAATGTGACCATGCGTCAGATGCTGGAGGCCGGTGTCCACTTCGGTCACCAGACCCGTTACTGGAACCCGAAGATGGTGCCGTACGTCTTCGGTCAGCGTAACAAGATTCACATCATCAATCTCGAGAAGTCGCTGCCGCTCTATAACGACGCAATGAATTATCTTGGCAAGCTGGCCTCGAACAAGGGCAAGATCCTGTTCGTCGGCACCAAGCGCCAGGCCCGTGACATCGTCAAGCAGGAAGCGGAACGTTGCGGTATGCCCTATGTGGATTATCGCTGGTTGGGCGGCATGCTGACCAACTTCAAGACCGTCAAGCAGTCCATCCGGCGCTTGAAGGACCTTGAGGCTCAGGAGCAGGACGGCACCCTGGCCAAACTGGTCAAGAAAGAGGCGCTGATGCGCCAGCGCGAGAAGGAAAAGCTGGATCGCAGTCTCGGCGGCATCAAGGACATGGGCGGTCTGCCCGATGCGATGTTCGTCATCGATGTCGGTCACGAGAAGAATGCCATCAGCGAAGCCAAGAAACTGGGCATCCCGGTCGTGGCCGCGGTGGATACCAACTGCGACCCATCTGACGTCGACTACGTAATTCCCGGTAACGATGATGCGATTCGCGCTATCAGCCTCTATGTGGCGGGCGCTGCCAACGCCATACTGGAGGGCAAGGCTGCCACCGCACCGGTTACCGAAGGCGGGACCGACGAGTTCATCGAGGTTACCGAAGGCGAGCAGGCCTCCGAGTAATCTCGGGCGACCGCTCGAAAGAGATGTTCAGGAAGGGGGGCTTCGCCCCCTTTTTTGGAGTCGTCCCGGGCGGCTGAGCCACCTGTTTGGAAAAATTCTCAAAGGGGACTACGAACAATGGCGATTACTGCTGCGCAGGTAAAGGAGCTTCGTGAACGCACCGGTGCCGGCATGATGGAGTGCAAAAAGGCGCTGGTGGAGACGGATGGCGATATCGATGCCGCAATCGAACATATGCGCAAGACCGGCCTGGCCAAGGCTGACAAGAAGGCCGGACGTACCGCGGCCGAGGGCCTGATTACGGTCAAGATGAGTGACGACGGTAAGCGGGCAGCCATGGTCGAGATCAACTGCGAAACCGACTTCGTGGCCAAGAACGAGGACTTTCAGGACTTCGCTAACGCCGTCGCCGAACGGGTGCTGGCCAGCGATCCCGACGATCTGGAGGCGTTGCTTGCCATGCCGCTGAAGCACGGCGATGACACCAATGTCGGCGATGCCACGAAAACGCTGATCGCCAAGCTGGGCGAAAATATGGCCGTGCGTCGCTTCGTGACCTTTCAGACCTCCGGTACACTGGCCACTTATCTTCACGGAACCCGTATCGGTGTGGTGACGGAGCTGGAAGGGGGCGATGAAGAGCTGGGTCGCGATTTGGCGATGCACATCGCCGCCAGCAAGCCACAGCACATCTCCTCCGACGATGTACCCTCCGAGATGATCGAGAAGGAGCGGGAGATTTTCATGGCCCAGGCCGCAGAGAGCGGCAAGCCGCAGGAGATCATCGAAAAGATGGTCGAAGGCCGGGTGAAGAAGGCCCTCAAGGAGATAACCCTGCTGGGTCAGCCATTCGTGAAAGATCCGGATACCACGGTCGAAAAGCTCCTAAAGGATAAGGGCGCCAAGGTGGTCAGCTTCCGCCGCTTCGAAGTGGGCGAGGGTATCGAGAAGAAGGTCGACAACTTCGTCGAGGAAGTCATGGCCCAGGCCCGCGGTACCTGACCGATGGGCAACGCCGACGCGACCACATTTCCCTATAAAAGGATCCTGCTCAAGCTCAGCGGCGAAGCGCTGATGGGAGAGCAGGGGTTCGGCATCGACCCGGCGGTCGCCAAACGCACCGCCAGGGAGGTGGCCGAGGCTGTGGAGGCCGGCGCCCAGGTCGCTTTGGTCATCGGTGGCGGTAATATCTTTCGGGGCGTCAGTCTGGCGGCCGGAGGGATGGAGCGCGCCACCGCGGACCACATGGGCATGCTCGCCACGGTGATTAATGCTCTGGCTATTCAGGATGCCCTGGAGCACGAGGATCTGGCCGTGAGGGTCATGTCAGCACTGCCGATCCACCAGGTCTGTGAGGATTACGTGCGGCGACGCGCAATCCGGCACCTCGAGAAACACCGGGTGTGCATCTTCGCCGCAGGAACCGGAAACCCGTTTTTCACCACCGACACCGCTGCTACGCTGCGGGGGATCGAAATCGGCGCCGATCTGGTTCTGAAGGCGACCAAGGTGGATGGGGTGTACAGTGCCGATCCGGTCAAGGATCCCTCGGCGACCCGCTATTCACGGCTAACCTATGATGAGGTGCTGGCGAAGAATCTGGGCGTCATGGATCTGACCGCAATGGTTCTCTGTCGGGATCACAACATGCCGTTACGGGTTTTTGACATGAACAAGCCGGGTGCGTTGATGCGTATTTTACGGGGCGAAGACGAAGGCACCTTGGTTGAACGGGGAGACAGCGCATGATTAATGATGTCAAGAAAGACGCCGAAGCGCGTATGAAAAAAAGTATCGAAGCGCTCCGGAACGAACTTTCCAAGCTGCGTACGGGACGTGCGCAGCCGAGTCTCCTCGACCACGTCATGGTCGAATACTATGGCTCGGAGGTTCCTCTTAGCCAGGTGGCCAACATCTCCAGCGAGGATGCCCGTACCTTGACGGTGACCCCTTGGGAGAAACCTATGGTCCAGAAGGTAGAGAAGGCGATCATGACCTCCGACCTGGGACTCAATCCGGCGACTTCCGGCTCCGTCATTCGAGTGCCGCTGCCGGCCCTGACCGAAGAGCGTCGTCGTGATATGGGCAAGCTGGTTCGCCAGGAAGGGGAACACGCCAAAGTGGCAATCCGCAATATCCGCCGCGATGCCAATGGTGATTTCAAAGCACTACTCAAAGAGAAGGAAATCTCGGAGGATGAGGCTCGCAAGGCCGAAGAAGACATCCAGAAGTTGACGGACGCATACGTCGCAGAAGTGGACACGCTTCTGGAAGCGAAAGAAAAAGATTTGATGGAAATCTGAACGCCGGTTAGCGCCTTTTTTCGGGCGTTGTTCTCGGTATTCACAATTATGGCGAACGAACACACCAGTTCGACCCCGCGTACGCGCTTGCCGCGGCACGTCGCCGTCATCATGGACGGTAACGGCCGCTGGGCCAAGCAGCGCCACCTCCCGCGCTTTGCCGGACACCGCTCCGGCCTGGAATCGGTTCGGAGCATGGTGAAGCTATCTCTTCAGCATGGGATCGAGGCGTTGACCCTGTTCGCCTTCAGTAGTGAAAACTGGCGCCGTCCCAAAGAAGAAGTGGGACTGCTGATGAACCTCTTTATGACGGCTCTCGACAAAGAGGTCGACAAGCTGCATAAAAATGGTATTCGGCTGCGTATTCTGGGTGACATCGATGCCTTTTCACCCGAGCTGCAACGGCGCATCGCCGATGCCGAAGCGCTCACCCGGAACAATACCGCCCTGACGCTGGCGGTCGCGGTCAATTATGGGGGCCGCTGGGATATCACTCAGGCCGCCCGAGCAATGGCCCGGGCCGTCGCTGCCGGTGAAATCCAGCCGGAGGATATTACCCCGGCAGCCCTGGGGGCACGCCTGGTCCTGAGCGAGCTTCCCGAACCGGATTTGTTTATCCGTACTGGTGGTGAACAGCGCATCAGCAATTTCCTGCTTTGGCAGCTGGCCTATACTGAACTCTATTTCACCACGATGCTGTGGCCGGAGTTCCGGGAGGCGGGTTTCGAAGCCGCTCTGGACTCGTTTTCCTCGCGCCAGCGCCGGTTCGGCAAGACCGGTGACCAAGTGGAGCAGGAGGGTGCTTAAGCAGAGAATCCTCACGGCGCTGATACTGGCGCCGCTCGCAGCCTGGGCCATTCTCGCTCTGCCATCCGCCTTCTTTGCGCTCCTGCTTGGGGTGATCATGCTTTTGGGAGCTTGGGAGTGGACCCGCCTGGTCGGCTTGAACTCGAATGCGGGACGCTTCATGTATATGGCTGCAGTCGCGCTGTTGATCGGTATTCTCTACCCGCTGACTGCAGCGCCCAGCAGTGTCGTCGTCATCGGCGTATCGGCGGTGGCGTGGTGGGGAGTAGCACTGGTGGCGGTGCTTCGCTATCCCGCGGGTATCAAGGCATTGCGGCAGAGCCGTACGACCCGGGCACTGGCCGGTGTCCTGGTACTGGTGCCGGCCTGGGGATGCCTGGTCATTCTGCAGCGGGCGCCGGGTCCCGGCTTCGTGTTGCTGCTGGTGGTTCTGATCTGGGGCGCTGATACCGGCGCCTACTTTGCTGGACGCCGTTGGGGACGCCATCGCCTGGCGCCCCGGGTGAGCCCCGGGAAAACCTGGGAGGGCGTTGCCGGGGGCGTCGCGGTAGCTCTGGCGGCGGGGGCGGTCGGGTGGTTCTGGTTGCGGCCGGAGGTCATGCTGCCCGGTTTTCTCTTCCTGTGCGGCCTCACTATCGCCTCTTCGGTGTTGGGTGACCTCTCCGAAAGTATGTTCAAACGCATGATGAATGTTAAAGACAGCGGCGGTCTGCTTCCGGGACACGGGGGTATTCTCGACCGCATCGATAGCCTGACGGCGGCCGCCCCGGTCTTTGCACTGGGCCTTTACGGACTGAGGGCCTGGACATGATTGGCGTAACGGTTCTGGGGGCCACAGGGTCCATCGGTATGAGTACTCTGGATGTGCTGTCCCGTCATCCGAATCGCTACCGGGTGGTCGCGCTGACCGCCAATTCCCGGGTGGACCGCCTGGTGGAGCAGTGCGTTGCCTTTCGCCCTCGCTATGCGGCCATGGTCGATGAGACCGCAGCCGAGCAGCTCGCCGTACTTCTGCGGGAGCTGGCGCCCGAGGTGGAAGTACTCGCCGGCCAGAAGGGACTCGAGACCGTGGCGGCTCTGGACGAAGCGGAAGTTGTCATGGCTGCCATCGTCGGGGCGGCCGGATTGCGCCCGAGTCTGGCTGCGGCCCGGGCGGGCAAGCGTATACTCCTGGCCAACAAGGAGGCGCTGGTGATGTCCGGTGCCCTGTTCATGGAGGAGGTGCGCCGAAACGGCGCCGAACTGCTGCCCATCGACAGCGAACATAACGCTATTTTCCAGTGCATGCCGCACGATTTTGCGAGGGGGCTGGATAAGGTTGGTATCAATCGCATCCTGTTGACTGCGTCCGGTGGTCCGTTCCGGAATCTGCCATTATCGGAACTGGGACAGGTCACCCCCGAGCAGGCGGTTGCCCACCCCAATTGGTCGATGGGCCGAAAGATTTCGGTCGACTCGGCCACAATGATGAACAAGGGGCTGGAGGTCATTGAGGCCTGCTGGCTATTCGGTACCCGTACGGATCGCATTCAGGTGGTGCTGCACCCACAGAGCATTATTCATTCAATGGTGTCGTATATCGACGGTTCGGTAATCGCACAGATGGGCAATCCCGACATGCGGACCCCGATTGCCCATGCATTGGCCTGGCCCGAACGGATCCGTTCCGGCGTGGAGAGCCTCGACGTCTTTCAGGTGGCGCGTCTCGACTTCGAGCCCCCGGACTTGCAACGCTTTCCTTGCCTGCGTCTGGCGGGTGAGGCAATGGACGCGGGCGGAACGTGCCCGGCCGTGCTGAATGCAGCCAATGAAATCGCTGTTGCTGCCTTTCTCGAGGGTAGTATTCCGTTTACGGCGATTCCTCAGTCCATCGAGTATACGCTGGGTGCACTCCCCCGACGGGAGGCGGAAGACCTCACGACTATCTTCGAGGAGGATGCCGCCGCTCGTCGAGTGACGAGTGAGTGGATCCGTCTCAGCTATCCCGGAGCCTTATGATCGCTTTTCTCGGTTCAGTCCTCGCACTGGTCGTTGCCCTTGGTGTTCTCATCGCTGTCCATGAATTCGGTCACTTTTGGGTGGCGCGGCGGATGGGGGTCAAGGTGATTCGCTTCTCCATCGGCTTTGGCCGTCCGCTCTGGAAACGCATGGCGGCGGACGGCACGGAATACGTGGTGGCCGCCATTCCCCTCGGTGGCTACGTCAAAATGCTGGACGAGCGCGAAGTAGAGGTGCCCGAGGAGGAGCTGGATCGCGCCTTCAATCGGAAGAGCGTGGCAAGGCGGTTTGCGATTGTGGCCGCCGGTCCGTTCTTCAATTTCCTGTTTGCCGTTTTTGCGTTTTGGTTGATGTTTGTCAATGGTATTCCCGGCGTCAAGCCGATCGTGGGTGAAGTGGTGAAGGACACACCTGCCGCCAGGGCCGATCTGCGCCCGGGCCAGGAAATCATCGCCGTCGGTGGCGAAGAGACTCCAACGTGGGATGCAGTGTTCGATCGATTGCTTCCCAAACTGCTGCTCGGAGAGCCGGTCGAGCTGACCGTACGCACCGACGGCAGGACAGAAACCAGGCACCTCCCCCTGGAGCGTGCCGGGCGGGAGGTCAAGCCGGAGGAGCTGGTCTCTAGCATTGGTCTGCGCCCTCAAAGGCCCGATCTGCAGCCGGTTATCGGTGAGGTTCAAGGGGGGTCACCGGCGGAAGCCGCGGGGCTGCTGCCGGAGGATGAGGTGGTCGCCATCGCCGGTCAGCCGGTGGATGATTGGCAGACGATGGTCGAGGCCATTCGGGATAGTCCGGGGGAAGCGCTCACCTTCAGTCTGCTGCGAGACGGTGAACGCATTGAGATCGAGATCCGGCCGGCGCGGGTCGAAACGGAGCAGGGGGCAGTCGGCCAGATCGGAGCGCAGGTGAAGATCGACCCGTCGCAAGCGGCCGCACTGAGCAGTAAGTGGCAGCAGGGACCGGTTGAGGCCGTCGGGTCTTCCATCAGCCGGACCTGGGAGATGTCCAGCCTGACCCTTCGCATGCTGGGCGAAATGGTGATCGGACGGGTTTCGACAGAGAGCATCAGCGGTCCCATCACCATCGCCCGCTATGCCAGGGATTCCGCCTATGCGGGTTTCAGTCGATTTCTATCTTTCCTCGCAATTGTTAGTATCAGCCTCGGCGTGTTGAATCTTTTACCAATCCCGGTCCTCGATGGGGGGCACCTGATGTTCTATCTGGTGGAAACGGTCAAGGGCAGTCCCGTCTCGGAGACGACGGAGTCTGTCGGCCAGCGGATTGGCATAGCGATAATCATCGCCCTGATGACTTTGGCTTTTTACAACGACTTGGTCCGTTTGGCCGGGTGAGATAAAAATAGATGGCGTTTCCGAAATCCTTTCTCCGCCCTGTGGCGGTCTTAGTGTTGTTTGCTGCCTCCATACAGTCGGCATGGGGCTTTGAGCCATTTTTGGTTGAAGACATCCAGGTTGAAGGTCTGCAACGGATTTCCGTCGGTACGGTCTTTAACTATCTCCCGGTGGAGCAAGGGGAGCGGCTGACCGAAAGTCGCTCCAGCGAGGCCATCCGTGCACTGTTCGGAACCGGCTTTTTTGAAAATGTCGTTCTGGAGCGGGATGGGAATACGCTGATTGTCTTCGTCGAAGAGCGCCCCGCCATTGCCAGCATTGACTTGGAAGGCAATAAAGATATCCCCTCCGAACAGTTGCTGGAGAGCCTTAAACAGATTGGTTTCGCGGAGGGACGTGTATTCAATCCCTCGATGCTGGATCGGGTCGAACAGGAGCTGAAACGGCAGTATCTGAACCTGGGAAAGTACAGCGCCCGGGTCGAGTCCGAAGTGACGCCGCTGGAACGGAATCGCGTGGCGGTGAACATCCGGGTCGGCGAAGGCGAAGCCGCAAAAATCAAACGGATCAATATCGTCGGAAACGATGTCTTTGACGAAGATGAGTTGCTCGACAAGTTCGAGCTCGGTACCAAGCCGTTTTTTTCCTGGTTTTCCGACCGGGATCAATATTCGAAACAGCGACTTGGGGCCGATCTGGAGACGTTGCGCTCCTGGTACCTGAATCGGGGCTATATCAATTTCTCGGTCGATTCCACTCAGGTTTCGATCACTCCTGACAAGCAGGACGTGTACATCACCATCAATATCAGCGAAGGTGAACAGTTCCGGATCGGCGAGGTCGCCCTGGGTGGTGACACCGTCCTCCCCGAACAACAAATCCGTGAGCTGATCGAAGTCCGGGAGGGGGAAGTCTTCTCCCGCAGGCGGGTGAACCAAAGTGCTCGGGGGATCAGTGAGCGCCTCGGAGATGAAGGGTATGCGTTTGCCAACGTCAATCCCATCCCCGATATCGACGACGAGCGGAAAACGGTCGATTTGACCTTTTTTGTGGATCCGGGCAAACGTGTGTACGTCCGCCGTATCAACATCAGCGGTAATCTGAAAACCCGGGATGAGGTTCTGAGGCGCGAACTCCGCCAGATGGAGAGCGCTCCGATTTCGACCCAAAACGTGGAGCGCTCGCGCGAGCGTATTGATCGACTCGGCTTTTTCGAACAGGTCGACGTCGAAACACCCGTGGTGCCCGGCAGCCCGGATCAAGTCGACGTCAATTACAACGTGGTAGAGCGCCCCAATTTCGGTAGTCTGAACCTGGGGATAGGTTATGGAGACTCCGAAGGCCTGCTGCTGTCGGGAAGCATCAACCAGGATAACTTCCTGGGGACCGGCAACCGCGTGGCTATCGAAGTGAATACCAGCGACGTCAATACCGTCTACAGCGTCAGCCACACCAACCCGTACTTTACCGATGACGGCATCAGTCGGACGCTCCGCGCCTCCTATCGAAAAACCGATGCAGAGGAGGCGGATATCTCCGAATATACGACCGACTCTTATGGGGCAGGGGTCTCCTTCGGGGTTCCGCTAAGTGAATTCAGCTTCTACCGTCTGGGACTGGACTATCGCGTGACAGAGATGAAGCTGGGGACAGATGCGTCCGATGAAATAGTGGGTTTCTGCGAGGATACTGCCCAGCTTGACGATTGCGCATTCAGTACCTTCCGTCTGTCGCCAAGTTGGAATCGGGACACCCGCAACAAGACGGTGTTCCCGGATCGCGGGGGAGTGAGCATGCTGTCAGGCGAATTCGCCGCTCCGGCGCCAGGGGAAAACGATATCAGCTTCTTCAAAGTGCGAGCAAAGCATGAGCAGTATATTCCGCTCAGTGATTGGCTTACGTTCAAGGGGGAAGCTGAAATTGGGTATGGTGACGCCATCAGCGGCACCTCCGAGTTGCCGCCGTTTGAGAATTTCTATGCCGGCGGCAGTCGGACCGTGCGTGGTTACCAGGGCAACAGTCTCGGCCCACGGGATTCCAATGATGATCCGCTGGGTGGTAATGCCCGTGTACTCGGGAATGCGGAGCTGATTTTCCCTTCACCTTTTGGGGAACAGGCGGGTTCGACCCGCTTGAGTGCCTTTGTCGATGCAGGTAATGTCTATGATACTACCGAATCGGATATCGATTTTGGTGAGCTGCGCTACTCGGCGGGGCTTTCGCTGGTTTGGCTGACGCCAATGGGGCCGATGAGCTTCAGCCTGTCGCAGCCTCTGAATGAAGAAGCCGATGATGAGACCGAGGTGTTCCAGTTTACTCTGGGCACGCTTTTCTAACGATTGAATCTGATCAGGAAGGGAATATGTACCGAATGAAATTGGCCGCTAGTGGCAAACGCGTTTTGGCTGGAACTTTACTGGCCGCGTGCTTCGTATTTCCTGTCCAAGCCCAAGGTGTTCGTATGGTATTCGTGAACACCCCAGAGGTCCTCAAAGAAGCACCTCAGGCCCAGGAGGCACGGGACCGCCTCAAGACGGAATTTGCACCCCGTGACGAAAAGTTGGCCAGCTCGGGCAGTGCGCTGAAAGAGCTGGAGGAGAAGCTTGAGCGAGATGGGGCGATCATGAGTGAATCCGAGCGCCGGAAAGTCGAGCGGGATATCGTTTCCGCACGTCGTGAGTTGAAGCGTTCCCGGGAAGAGTTTAACGAAGATTTCAATATCCGCCGCAATGAAGAGTTTTCCAAGCTGCAGCGCAAAGTCGCAAAGGCGATCACCGACCTCGCCAAGGAAAACGGCTACGACCTCGTACTCGAAGCGGGTGTCGTGTACGCGAGTGACAAGGTCGATATTACCGAAAGCGTCGTAGAACGGTTGAACAACTAGCCGGGCATCCTATGAACTCACCGCAGAGGCACCGGGAGCGCAAAAAAACGTAATGGATTGTTATTCAAGACCCGAGTCGCAACAGTCTACTCCCGCTCCTGGATGCCTCTTCTCGCGGAATGCTATCTCTGGATATAGCCACTCCTGGACATCCTTGTCCCCGTGGCCTAACGTCGCAGTAGTAGACAATTCGGTAACTATTTAGACCATGGAGTACTCACTGGCAGCGCTGGCCGAAGTGGCAGGCGCGCGGCTGGAAGGCAAGCCCTCACTAATCATTGAAAGTGTCGGCACGTTGGCCGATGCACATGAAGGGCAAATTGCCTTTTTGTCGAATCCGAAGTATCGAAGCCAGCTATCCGATACACGGGCTTCCGCCGTTATCCTCGACGAGGGGTCTCTTTCCGCGTGTCCCGTCGCTGCATTAGTGGCCGATAATCCGTACGCGGCATTTGCGCGTGTTACAGCGCTGTTTGACATGGCTGAAACGCCCGAGCCGGGACGGCATCGCACTGCACAGATCCACCAGACCGCTGAAGTCCATCCGAGCGCCGCAATCGGGCCTAATGTCGTTATTGGACCACGTTCCCGAATCGGCGCAGGTGTGGTGATTGGCCCCGGCTGTTTCATCGACTCCGATTGCGTTGTCGGAGAGGAAACCCGGATGGTTGCCAATGCCTCAATCTATTACGGGTGCCATATCGGTCGGCGTGGCGTGATACATGCCGGGGCGGTCATTGGCAGCGACGGTTTTGGCTTTGCCAATGATGCCGGACGCTGGCTAAAGGTTCATCAACTCGGCGCCGTGGTGATTGGGAACGATGTGGAAGTGGGGGCAAACACCACAATCGACCGGGGTGCGGTAAACGACACGGTCATCGAGGAAGGCGTAAAGCTCGATAACCTGGTACAGATCGCACACAACGTACGGATAGGGGCTCATAGCGCAGTGGCTGCGTGCGTCGGTATTGCCGGCAGTGCGGTCATTGGAAAGCACTGTGCCATCGCCGGCGGCGTGGGGATCCTGGGTCATTTGGAGATCGCCGACCGTGTGACCATCACGGCGATGTCGCTGGTGACCAAATCAGTCAAAAAGCCCGGCATGTATTCCGCTGGTGTGCCGCTTGAGACGAGTGAGCGGTGGCAGAAGAATTTTGTTCGCTTCAAACAGCTGGACAATATGGCGCGTCGGATTCGGTCGTTGGAAAAAGAACTCGAAGAACTGAAAAAAGGGTAGCAACTTGAACACCATGAATATTCATGAGGTACTGGAGTACCTGCCCCACCGGTATCCATTTTTGCTGATCGATCGGGTACTCGACTTTCAACCCGGTGAATTTCTGGTCGCTGTGAAGAATGTCACAGTGAACGAACCATTCTTCCCGGGACACTTCCCGAATCGGCCGGTGTTTCCCGGTGTGCTGATCATGGAAGCTCTGGCTCAGGCAACCGGAATTCTGGCCTTCAAGAGTAGCGATAGCAAGCCGGACGACAACAGGCTCTATTATTTTGCCGGCATCGATAATGCCCGTTTCAAACGGCCGGTGGAGCCGGGCGATCAGCTGCGCCTGGAAGTGGAACTCATCAAGACGAAACGCGGGATCTGGAAATTCAAGGGCGTGGCGAAGGTAGACGGGAAGGTAGTGGCCAGCGCTGATCTGATGTGCGCAGAACAGGAGATCGCATGAGCATTCATCCTACGGCCATTATCGACTCAAAAGCTCGGCTGGCCGAAAATGTATCGGTCGGGCCCTATACGGTTATCGGCGCCGACGTGGAAATCGGCCAGAAGACCTGGGTGGGTCCCCACGTGGTCATTCAGGGACCGACGGTCATCGGGAAGGAAAATCATATCTTCCAGTTTGCCTCGATTGGCGAGGCACCTCAGGACAAGAAGTATAGTGGCGAACCGACGCGTCTGGAGATAGGAGACCGCAACATTATCCGGGAATCGGTTACTATTAACCGTGGAACCGTCGGCGGGGGTGGCCTCACGGTAGTGGGCGATGACAACCTTCTCATGGCCTATATCCATATTGCTCATGACTGCCGCGTTGGAAACGGGGTGATTTTTTCCAATAATGCCTCGTTGGCGGGTCACGTGACGGTCGCGGATCAGGTCATTCTTTCGGGGTTTACGCTGATTCACCAGTTCTGTTCCGTCGGTGCCCATTCCTTCACCGGGATGGGTAGTGCCATCGCCAAGGATGTGCCGCCGTATCTGATGGTTAGTGGAAATCCAGCCAAACCTCACGGAATCAACAGGGAAGGACTCAAAAGGCGGGGCTTTTCCCCGGAAGCACTGAGTGCCCTGAAGGAGAGCTATCGGATCCTGTACCGGAGCGGTCTCCCTCTCAGTGAAGCGCGCCAAGAGCTCGGAGCGATGGCCGGGGAGCATGCGGTAGTCTCGGAACTCGTACGTTTTATCGACCAGTCACAGCGCAGCATCATCCGGTGATTCAGTAATTCGGTCGGATCTCTGCCTGGCTTCCAAAGGATTCGGACAAGCCTGGCCCGGCTGCAGAACCAGCATGTGTGGCAGATACGCAACAGAATGCCGTTGCCCGCACTCCCCCAAATGCCATTCTCTCTCTTTTGCATTCAGGAAAACCTGAATAGCGTCTACACTTCGGATAGACGCAGTTGCCAAAAAACGACAGGGAGTCGACTCCATTGGACATGGAACGTGTAAGAATCGGCGTGGTCGGACTCGGCTATGTCGGACTTCCGCTAGCGGTTGAGTTCGGCAAGCAATTTGAGACGGTCGGTTTCGATACCAAGGCTCGGCGGGTGGCGGAGCTCAGGAACAACCGTGACTCCACGCTCGAAGTTGCGCCAGACGTCCTCGAACGGGTGCAGCACCTGAGTTTCTCTGATCATCTGGAAGAGCTGACGGATTGCAACGTCTACATCGTCACTGTTCCGACGCCCGTGGATGCCCATCACCAACCGGATCTGACGCCACTACGCAAGGCGAGCGAGATGATCGGCCGGGTCCTTTCCAAAGGTGATTGCGTCATCTACGAGTCGACGGTCTATCCCGGCGCGACCGAAGAAGTCTGCATCCCAATCCTCGAGTCCAAATCCTTACTGCATTTGAATGAGGATTTTATCGTCGGATATAGCCCTGAACGGATTAATCCCGGCGACAAACAGCGGCCGTTGGTCTCGATCCGGAAAATTACCTCGGCCTCAACCCCGGAAGGTGCAGAGTTCGTTGACAGCCTCTATCAGCGGATTATCACGGGTGGTACCTACAGGGCGCCAAACATCAGAGTTGCCGAAGCCGCGAAGGTCATCGAAAACACCCAGCGTGATGTCAATATCGCGCTGATTAATGAACTGGCCATTCTCTTTGAACGCCTGGAGATCGATACGCAGGCCGTACTCGATGCCGCCGGCACCAAATGGAATTTTCTTCATTTCCGACCCGGTCTGGTAGGCGGTCACTGTATTGGCGTAGACCCCTATTACCTCACCCATAAGGCACAGGAGATGGGTCATCATCCCGACATTATTCTCGCCTCGCGCCGTATTAATGACGGGATGGGAGAATATCTGGCTAACCGACTGGTGATGTGCATGCTCAAGCGCAGCATTCATGTACCACAGTCCAATGTATTGATTCTTGGTCTCGCCTTCAAAGAAAACTGCCCGGATCTACGCAACAGCCGAATCGTTGACGTCGTCAAAACGTTGACAAAACTCAATGTCAATGTCGACGTTTATGACCCCTGGGTCGATCCCGCAGACGCTTACGAACAATATGGAATCAACCCGGTCGAAAACCTGCCTGAAGGACGTTACGACGCGATGTTGTTGGGTGTAGGCCATCAACGCTTTGTCGAGAAAGGTCTGCCGCACTTCCAGGTGGCCTGCAAACCCAACCATGTGGTATTCGATGCCAAGCATGTCTTTCCGGCGGACCAAGTCGATGGAAGACTGTGACTCCCGGCCGCTAGTGGTCCATGCGGGGAATAGTGTAACGCTCAGCCATCTCACAAGCGCCATCGGCAAGGCGCAGGAGCGCAGAACTGGCCATATAGCCGGTTCAAGCGACTGCAACGCAGCCAAGGGGGCTTGTGAGCCGGCCCGAAGGGAGTCCCGCTAATGGGCCAATCCTGCGTTGCGCTGCTTGGAAAGGGCACGCCATTCCCTGCGCAGCGCGCCTTGCCTTGGCCCATTAGCGGGACTCTGAGTGCCACACTATTCCCCGCATGGACCACTAGTGGAATAGCAACGATTGCGGGTTCAGAAAACTCCGTCTATACGTTCAATACCAAACAACTTTTATACGGTGTGGTATTCCGACGGCTCTGAACAGGAAAGACTCGATTGTTCAAGGAGGACCCGAATGCCGACCATTCGGATTGCCGGGCAGTATTTTCGCGCGCCCTTCATTTTTCTGTTTGGTGCGGAACTGACGTTTGGTGTGTTCTCGGTGTACCTGGCCACGGCCTGGTTAAAAACCGAAGCTGCGTTAAGCGAACCATGGCTGTGGAGTGCCGGTGTATTCGGAGGGACGATGACACTGAGTATGGCTGCAATGGGATTGTATCAAACGGGTGTATGGGACGGGGTGATTTCCTATCTTTCCCGGCTGATCGTCGCCCTATTCGGAACGGCAGTCATCTTTGCGGTTGTGTCCCACTGGATGCCTAACCTGACTATCGATCGCGTGGTAGTGGCAACGGCTGCGGGAATTGCCGTCGCTTTTATTACTCTGGATCGGTTCATTTTCCGTCGGCTGGTCGATAGCGGCGCTCTGGCCAGAAAAATCATTGTTCTGGGTACCGGGGCAAAGGCGAGAACAATCCATCAAATCGCCCAACAGACCAAAAGCGTGGATATCGTCTGGTTTTTTCCAGTAGCCGGGGAGAGTGCCGACGTCGAAAGTGAACGAATAGCCTACCTGCCTATCGGTCTTTCCGAACTTGCAGAGCAGTACAACTGTGAAGAAATTGTGATTGCAACCGGTGAACGCAGAAATACTCTGCCGATGGCAGAGCTGTTGGCGTGCCGGGCCCGTGGAATAGCGGTCACTGACGAAAACAGTTTTGTTGAAAAGGAGACGGGCAAAATCTCTTTGGATTTACTGACGCCGGGTTGGCTCGTAGGTTCGGGAGGATTTCGTTACGGAACTCGGGCGCGAATGCTACGACGCGGATTTGATCTCCTGGCTGCGGGTTCGTTGTTGGTGTTTGCTGCGCCTGTCATGGCAGTCACGGTAATCGCTATACTTTTCGAAAGTGGCTTTGCAGCCCCGATTCTCTACCGTCAGAAACGTGTCGGGGAAAACGGTGAGCTGTTCGAGATCTTCAAATTCCGGAGCATGTATACCGACGCCGAAAGTGATGGCAGGGCTCGTTGGGCAAAAACCAACGATACCCGCATTACCAGGGTTGGAAAATGGATCCGTCGTTCGCGAATCGATGAGCTGCCGCAACTGCTGAATGTGCTTACAGGAGAGATGAGCTTCGTCGGTCCCCGTCCGGAACGCCCCGAGTTTGTCCAGGAGCTTGAAAAGGTCATACCGTTTTATGCAGAACGACACTGTATGAAACCCGGCCTTACCGGGTGGGCACAATTACGTTATGCCTATGGTGCATCGCAGGACGATGCTGCACAAAAACTTCAGTATGATCTTTACTACATAAAGAATCACAGCTTTTTAATGGACCTTCTGATACTGGTTCAAACTGCCGAAGTGGTTGTGTTCGGGCGGGGAGCTCGTTGAATTATTGCAATGGAGATGATTATGCGTACTGCCACGATACTGTTTATTGGGTCTGTTTTGGTATTAGGGCTGAACGGCTGTACCCAGCTTGACCAGATCATGCGCGGAAAAACAGCGGCTTCGCAGCCGGTGAACCCCGAAGGGGAGCGAACGGAGGTCAATTACATCATCGGCCCGGGAGACCACCTGGAGGTATTTGTATGGGGTAATCCGGATCTTTCCTCAACCGTTCCCGTTCGGCCCGATGGAAGGATTACCACCCCCCTGGTCGAAGATGTCCAGGCCAGTGGCAAGTCACCCAGCGAATTGGCGCGAACGATGGAAAAACGTCTGGCGCGCTATGTCAAGCACCCGGTGGTCACGGTGACGGTATCGCAAGTTGTGGGACGAGCCACTGAACAAATCAGGGTCGTCGGACAAGCGGTTGAGCCGCGAATGATACCGTACAGCGAAGATTTGACAGTACTTGATGTATTGATAGCGGTTGGTGGTTTGACGGAATTTGCGGCCGGTAATCGGGCCAGTATCGTGCGTAAGGTCGGAAAAACCGATAAACAGCAATTCAATGTTCGGCTGGCAGATTTGGTCAAGGATGGCGATATTTCGGCCAACGTAGAGATGCGACCCGGAGATATCCTGATTATCCCCGAATCGTTCTTCTAACCACGTATATCCAGGGTGGGCCAGATATGAACAGTATCGAGAAAGCAGCCGAACGCCTGTCGAAGCAGCAGCAAAATCAGCCTGAACGCAGCCGCGAATCGGTGCCGGAAGGGGAAAAAAACAGTATTGAGGCTGCGGCGGAGCATATTGGCAATAGGGTGAAAAAAGACACCGCAAAGCGAGCGCATGCCGCAGACATTCACATCGAAAAGCGGCTCCAGGATGGGAAAATAGGTCTCATCACCGGCATACTGGCAGAACAGTACCGTATGCTGAAGCGCAGGGTTCGTTTCAATCTGGAAAACGAGCGCATCGATCCCAATGCCCGAAACATGGTGATGGTCACCAGCGCACTCCCCGGTGAAGGAAAAACCTTCAATGCACTCAATCTTGCGATAAGCCTTTCCAAGGAGATGGACCATACCGTACTCCTTGTGGATACGGATTTGGTCAAACGTTCGCTGAGTAATCTGCTGGGTTTAAAAGACAGTCCGGGGCTGGTAGATGTGTTGTCGGGCCGCAGCAGTATGCCGGAAGTTCTTAAATGGTCGGACATTCCAAAGCTTGCAGTTTTGCCTGCCGGCTGTTACGAACCACAGGCAGTGGAATTGCTCTCCAGTGATAAAATGCGCGATCTCGCCACAGAGATCGCCACCCGATATAGCAATCGTATTGTCCTGTTTGACGCACCGCCGTTACTTTCGACCAGTCATGCGGCTGTGCTCAGCAGCCTGATGGGACAAGTACTTTTTGTCGTGGCCCAAGGTACGACACCGCAGCAAGCCGTGAAAGAAGGCGTTGATCTCTTGTCACCAAATCCGCTGGCGGGTTTTGTCTTTAATATGGCCTCTGGAACATTTGACTCCTATTACGGTCGCTATTATGTGCCTGATGAGCAACAGCCGTGATAGCCATGATTTTTAAAATACAAAGAAAGCTCGAATCTGGTTTGTGGTCGGTAGCTGTTGCCGTGGGCATCCATGTGGCGGCGCCCGAAATGGCCCAGGCTGCGGAAGTCGATGTAACTCCGGTGCTGCAGGTTTCTGAAATCTATACGGATAACGTGAATCTGGCCTCGAATGATGAAGAAGAGGACTTCATTACTCAGATAGCTCCGGGGATCTCCTACTCTCGAACTGCGCCCAGACTGGATTTTGCGCTTGATTATCAATTTGAGGCCTTATGGTACGCAAACGAATCCGACCATAACGAGACATACCATCAGGCAGAGGCCTTAGGCGAAGCGGTTGCTATTCCGGAATGGTTTTTTGTCAAAGCAGGGGCCGGATATACACAGGAAGTGATTTCATCGGAGGCCCCGATCTCGGTGAACAACATCAGTGTTACTGATAATAGAACCGATGTTGCGACGCTCACCATCAACCCCTATTTGCACCATAGATTCAACGATCAGCTCGTGATGCGGGCGGAGTACCAAATCGATCGCGTCGAATATGACGAAGATCGCCTTTCGGATGGAAGCCGCCGGCACTCTCTGGTGCGGTTCGGAAACGCGCCTGATATGAAATACCGGTGGGGTCTGCTGGCCTCTCACAGGGTTCTGACTGCCGATGACAGAGAGGATTCGGTCCTGGACAAGTGGAGTATCTTTCTGGGGCATCGATTTTCGACTAGGCTGTCCATCGGTCTGGAGGCAGGATACGAGGACAACGAGTACGGTGGAGTCGACGACGTGCTAGAGGAGGATGGCAGCGTATGGCTGGCCAATGCCGAATGGACTCCCAATACCCAGACGAACATGACCGCCTCGTTAGGCCATCGACTGTTTGGAACGACATTCGACTTGTCGGTAGCCAGAGAGACTAATGTGGGGCAGTTTCGAGTGAGCTACTCGGAAGATTACACCAGTGAAATCGAAAGAATTGCAGTCGTAGATGCCGAACGGATCGATGCCGAAACGGTTCAATTTACGACGACCACTGCGCTCGATAATGAGGTCTATCTGAGCCGCCGTTTAAGAGGTGGCTGGTCACATGAAAGGGGTCGTACCGGTGTTGAGTTGTACGGATACGGTGAACAGCGGGAGTACCAGATCACCGAAGATGAGGAGGACCTGGCGGGTGCCGGAGCCCGTTGGAGCTGGAGAGTGGCTCCTCGTACTACCTTGCTGACGGATGGGGAACTGCAGAGGCGGGAATTCCGCGGTGTGGACCGAAGGGACTATCTCGGATATGTGTCGCTGGGGCTGGAGCGTCGGATGACGCAACGCATGCTCGGTACACTGCGCTATCAGTATACGGAAAGGGATTCGACCATAGACAGTTCAGACTATCAGCAAAACATGATCTTTTTGACGGCCAGGGCGGAGTTTTAAACCATGT
Source organism: Thiohalomonas denitrificans (assembly GCF_016841685.1). Taxonomy (GTDB): domain Bacteria; phylum Pseudomonadota; class Gammaproteobacteria; order Thiohalomonadales; family Thiohalomonadaceae; genus Thiohalomonas; species Thiohalomonas denitrificans_A. The sequence goes on along the minus strand of NZ_JAENYR010000024.1, from coordinate 15,128 downwards.
ACGAGAAGTTCTATGGATTGAACGGCAAGCCCTTCTCGCTAAGTCCGGATCCCAACTTCTATTTTGCGAGTCGTGGACATCAGCGCGTACTGTCCTACCTTCGGTACGGCATCCATCAGGGAGAGGGCTTTGTGGTAGTGACGGGAGAGATTGGGGCCGGGAAGACTACCCTGATCAAAACCCTGGTCAATGAACTGTCCGGCGATACCGACTTTGTGATCGGCCAGATTGCCAGTACCCAGCTTGAGGCGTCCGACTTGGCCGAATCGGTTGCTCTGGCTTTTGGAGTGAGCAACGAAGGACTGTCTCGTTCGCAAATATTCAACAGACTACAGGGTTACCTGACCCAGCGCCGCCTGGAAGGAAAACGAGCTTTGCTCATCGTCGATGAGGCGCAAAATATGCCTTATTCGACGCTTGAAGAGTTGCGTATGCTGACCAATCACCAGGTCGGCGATCGTCAAATGCTTCAGGCCTGTCTTGTCGGACAGGGCGAATTACGTGCGCGTTTACAGGAAAAGCGCATGGAGCAACTGAGGCAGCGGGCGGTCGCGTTTTGTCACCTGGGCCCGATGACCCAGGATGAAACCCAAGGGTATATCAAGCACCGTCTTCAGAGAGTCGGCTGGGAGGGGCGACCAGAGTTGCATCAGGACGCACTGGATTGCATTTATTCCGAGACTCAGGGAATACCTCGCCGGATCAACACACTTGCCGACCGGATTTTTCTCGTCGCTTACCTGGAGGAGAGAGAGGCGGTTGATGATGACTTGGTGAACGAAGTCGCTCGGGAGTTGGCAGAGGAACAGCCACGCGCATCCGACCAGGGTGATCATGCTTTTGCTACGGAACAGGAAATGATGTCCCCCCAGAACGGAGAGCTGATGGAACAACGGCTTGCTGCAGTCGAAGAGCGGATGGGTTTACTCGAGAAACTGCTGGATTGCCGTTCACTGGCCAAGGTGCTGATCCAGAGCTTGCAAAGGACGTGATTGAGATGATGTATTGATTCATTGGGAATCGCCGGGAGATCGATTCAAGGCCGTGGGATTGAATGTGTGGGATTTTACAATCGGGATTACGGTACCCCATGAGTAAGCAACAAGTACTGATAACGATCGATACCGAAGAAGATAACTGGAGACCGTTTGCTCCTGATCCCACCACCCGCAACGCCGACGCAATCCCGGCACTCCAGGCACTATTCGAACGTTATGGGGCCAAGCCGACCTATCTGGTCACCTATAATATGGGCGAGAATACCGCACTTGCCGAATTCCTCAGGGATCGTCAGGACAGCGGGCTATGCGAAGTGGGGAGCCATTGCCATCCATGGAATACACCGCCGCACAAGGAAGAACACTTCCTGAAGAACTCGATGTTGTTGCATCTTCCGGCACAGTTGGTTGATGCAAAGATCCGAAATCTGCATTACCTGCTGCAGGGACGCTTGGGGATAGCACCGAAGACTTTCCGTAGTGGTCGGTGGGGGTATGGGCAAAATGTGGCGCAAACCCTGAAAACGTTAGGATACCGGGTAGAGACATCGGTAACTGCTTATACCGACTGGTCTGGTAATTTTGGGCCGGATTACTCCGGGATGTCACCGCAACCCTATCGGTTTGACGAAGGAAGCATTTACGATGCCGATCCCGTCGGGAGTATGGTGCAGATCCCTGCTACTACCGGTTACCTTCAGAGGAACTTCAATCGACGTGCCCGGATAGAACAGATAGTTCGCCGGGGTCGACTTAACCAATTACGCGTGATCGGATTGCTTGACCGTTTATCCATACTCAATCGAGTGGTACTTAGTCCTGAAGCAGCAAGCGCAGGTTCAATGATCCGACTCGCAAAACGCATGAATCGCGAAGGTTATCGTTATCTGAACTTGTTCTTTCATTCGCCAACCCTAGTACCGAACCTTACGCCCTTTGTCCGGACGTCTAACGAAAAACGTCAGTTTATGGAACGTATTGAAGAGTTCATTGCCTTCGCCAGCGAGAGCCAGATGAAGTTTGTGACTGCATCGGAGGCAGGTCAGAATCTCCTGGGCTACGTCAATCGCGCGGGCGACCAGGAGCTTCGACCACTAGTTTCCAAGGTGCCACAAGCTTTTTAGCCGTTTCGCTGAACTTACCCCAGTCCGGATCGAATCTTCCAGTATCAGTTTCAAATGAGGTCGTTGAATCGTGAGGTACACGAGGCGATCGGATGAGTTCGATAGCGTTTGCTTGTAAAAAGAGTCCCCGCCAAGAAAGTCGTACCGGTTGAATCCCTGCTCATAGTTCCATTGAATGGCCATATAATGAGTCGTTTCGCCGGGTCGAAGATCGGGTAGGGAATCGTAGTTGAAACCGGTTTGGATGACGTATACGTGGCCGGTTCTTACCAGGCTGTAGATAAACCCGATGGGTGTAGCTCCGGCTGTGACCTTTAATAGCTGAGCGCCATTTTGGGGAAGTTGTCGCGCTATAAGCTCTCTGTGAAAGGCTTCCCATTCGGGATCGGCGAATGAACCTGGTTCACCTGAACGTTCCCAGCGGAGCTGATGGTACATCTTTAGCTCATCGAAAAGAGCCAGGGCGCTATCGACCGTAGTGGCCGACTCGATTCCAAGCGGACCTGCTTTCTCTGCGATTCGAAGTTCACGACGAATTTTCTTTCTACGGCTTGCACTGAGCGAATCGGGGAAGGTCTGGTTTTTTGTGCGGAGCCGGGACAAATCCACATAGCGGGAGACAAGAGGATCTGTGGTCCGAATCGATAGGCGAGTTGGCATTCCATTGTTCGAATCGAATTGAAAGTCGCTGACCAAGGATTCGCTGATGCGGCGAACATGAACTTCATCCCATTCGGTCTGAGAATTGACCAGTGCAGAAAGCATCGCATTGCGCGCTTCCTGTTCACGGCCGCAGCGTAATAGAAAGCCGTTGTACTCGCTACAAAAATCCAGTCTGTCCGGTCCTGCTTCGTTGATGAACAACGCCTTTACCGGAAACAGATAGTTGCGAATCCAATGCTTCTCTACGGCTATGGCCAAACCGATTGGTAGATCGTTTTCCCGGGCAATCAGCATCAAGGGAGACATTGTGTGCATGGCGCGTTCAAGCCATGGGCCTATCCAGGCCCAGCTTTGAAAAACGCTGCACTGACAGTGTGGTTCCAGTTCCGACCACAGCTCCCGGGCCGTTTCTATATCGTTCAGTTTTACAAGTTCTGCTTTCATCAGCTAAGCATGTGGTTGGCATTTAAATATGTGGGATGGCTACTACGCTATGAGTAAGTGTCGCACATCAATCGAAGGTTCCACGGATGGATTGGAAACGTGTGAGGCGGGCAATCGAAACCTATCGGCGTAGCGGTTCTAAACAGGTTTTGGCACGTCTTTGTAGCTATGGAGTTGTTCCTTCCTGCGCCATTGAATATGCAGCATACGATCTCTATCGTCTGAAGCTGTTTCGTAGAGTTCGGGTACGAAGTGACCATAGCATCAGTATTGGATTTGCGTCGCCGAGTGACATTTCCCAGCTTTCTCTTCTGACGACAGAAGCGGGAGGTCAGGAGCGGCAGAAGACGGACGCACTGTTTGGCAAGTTTCTGGAACAGGGTGGACGCTGTGTTGCTGTCCGTAGTGATAGAAGAATCGTCGCGTACGAATGGATGTTTGAAAACCGCTATTTACTGAGTCAGGACGAACTCGGTCCGCAAACGATAGAAATCAGGCTGGGAGAGGGTGTGTTTTTAAGCAATGGATATGTCCTTCCCAGCTATCGTCTGAAGGGTCTCTTCCCGTTGATGGCAAACCTGATCGTTGATTCATTTTCGGAGTCGACCCCGGTCTATACACATATCGAAAAACAGAACAGTCCTTCCAAGCGTGCTCATGAAAGATTGGGTTTTGAAACCGTTGGTGAAATAGAGTTTTGGCGAGTCGTAGGATTGCCACACTTCTGGATTCTGAAATTCCACCATAAGGCATCGTTTATGATGGCCAGAAAACGACCCGTAGTCTTAGGTGAACTGGTGGCCGAGGAAGCTCGCGTGCGCGGCTCGGTATAGGGAGAAACAATGTTTGTGGCTTCAGTCGCCGGTGAATTCGGCCCTGAGTCGAGTCAGCTGATATTCCGCCCTTCTGGCAGTATCTTCCAGGCGCCTACGGTCGCTAAGCAGGGGATTCCTTCCCTTTATCACCGAAAAGAGCTTCCCTGCAATCCACCGCCTCTTGACCTGCCGGCGGTATTTTCTGGCAGTTCCGTCCTGTGAGGCAGCTGAGGGCGCCCACAGGGGTGGAATCGGGCTTGGACAATAGTCGAGGCCTAGAGAAAGGCACCAGTCCCGCCATTTGAATTGTAAGATGTTTTTGTTGGTAGAAATTGGTATCCAGGGAACACCCATCAGATCCGAAACAATGGCTCCGTGCATGGCCTCGGTGAGGAGGAGAGTCAGGCTGTTCAGTTTACGAAGTGTGTCTTCGACCGGACCAGCAGGGTCGATATAGATGAGACCATATTCATCGCAAAGGCGAGCCCACTCGGAGTGGGCATTTTGCCAGTGTGGCATAAACCCGTACCCGGAGCGGTTTAAGGGAGCAGTAGGTAATAGCGGTCGAAGCAGAATGGCTGCATCGGTAACCACCTTCTCGTTTGATAACCCCAGAACCCGTGCCGACAGCGGGCCACGCACAAAACGAATATCCCAATGCTTATCCAATCGAGGGGGGCGGTGATAGCCGCAACCCGAACCAAATACCAGTTTTCTGGAACCGGAGGCAAGGGAGCTGTTCAGTACAGTCCCGATTCCGAGAAACAGAACCTGATCGTCATCTGACAAGATCTCTGGAATACGACGTTGCCACAACCACGGGTTAAGCTCATCACCAAAATTGGAGCTGCCATCGGGACACTTGAAATAATGCAGGCGCATGATCTGCTTTCAGGTAAACAGGGTATAGAGGGGGCGTAGCCGAATCGGTAAAAGACCGAACAAATAGAGCTTGGTTTCTTGCGCAAGGAACCATTTAAAGGTAATGGCAGTGTAGAGGATGCCGACAATGGCGCCGGTAAGAGCAAGATGGGTATAGTCGGACAAGGGAAAATGCCCGGTCGCGAGTTCAGCTCCAATGAAAACGGGAACGGCCGGAGTCACCGGCGAATAGGTGGAACGGTAGTAATCTGCGAGCCTGATTCCTGTTTGCCCGCAGACGAACCGCGGTTGCAGATATAGCCTGGTGATCATGATGGGGATGGTGGTGCCGAGGGCTACTCCGAGTAATCCCAGCGGAAATACCAGCACAAGGCTGACGATGACGTTTGCAACCAGCTCGAATACAGAAATCCAGGCGTAATAGTGGTGCTTTGCAATGGCGTTCAGGAGAGAGACCGAGGGGCGCTGCGAATTCGCGAGAACGACGCCGGCCACCAGCACCACCAGTGGATAATAGGCGTCCAGATACTCCGGGCCCATCCAGGACGCGATGAACTCATCTCCCATAACGATAAGAAGGCCGCCCAGGAGGATCGAGAAGAAGGCACAGAGTTGACTCACCATCATGAAGCGGGAATTGAGAAGAATCCGATTATCAGATGCATGGTGTTTCGTGAATACCGGCATTACGACGCTGAAAATGCTGGCGACCAGTTGCCCCAGATAGTCCATTAGGCGGAGGGCGATCGCATAATGAGTAACGGCTGACGCCGAAATGGCGAACCCCACGATAAAGGTGCCTGCCGACATGCGGACGCGCTCGGCAATCGAGGTGAGGAATACAAACTTGCTGTAATTGACCGATGCGGCAAACATCTGTTTGGTAAACAAGCGGGGCTGAATCTTGAGCGTAGGATGGAGATACCACGCCAGTAACAACTGCCCGAATCTTACTGACAGATCCGAGGCGAAGGTAATCAGTGCGAGGGACACGATGGAGCTGTCGCTGCCTACGATGTAGATGATGAGCGCGGTACGCAACGCCAGCTTGGTCAACTCCAGGCTGCTGAGGAGATCGAATCGCAGCTTGGCAGCCAATAATCCGTGAAAAGCGCGAAACGGCAGGCTCAGGGCTACGTTGAGGCCCAGTATCCCAATCACGTACTGCAGTGTGCGTGCACTGCCAGGGTCGTCAATGAAGGCAGGGACCCACATGATTACCGGGATCAATGCGATGACGATGAAAAGTCCCGCTCCTGAAAATACAACCACGGCCGTCGACATCCAGCCGTTGACATCCTGGGTTCGCCCTGAGCCCAATGCATGGGCGACATTTCGCTGGGTTGTCAGCGAAAGACCAAAGTCGAGTAGCCCGTAAAACCCGACCAGGCTGCCGGCAATTGCCCAGAAACCGTACCAGTGATCGCCGAGTGCATCGATGATGAAGGGCATCAGGAAAAAGCCGATGATCACGTTGGCCAACAGCGTTAGCGAGCGCATCACGGACCCGAGGATCAGCTTTTTGGAGTTTTCAGGCATTGGTTTGAGACTCGTCAGCGAAATCTGAGTCTGGCTGCGGGAGTTACCGTCGCCTTTGCGATTTGAACCAGGGGTGGAACACGGGGGCTGATGCCAAAGGCATTGGCAGCGGTTTTGATGGCTTTGGAGTAGTCACCCATTTGGCGATGGATATACGACAGGGACAACAGCCGTCTATAGATCAGGTCGACCAGATGGGCGCGTTCATCTCTATCCAGTTCAAACTCTCGTAAATATTGCCGGTAGATGGAGAGATGGGACTGAAGAATTGCGCGATGGGTCTCTTTGTCCGACTTGGTCAGCTGGGCGTCATTCTGGTTTCTGAGTACGGTTGCGCGGTGTTGATAGGCGAAGTGGTAATGGTTGATTCTTTCCAGGCGAATGATCAGATCACGGTCCTCCGAAAACCGCAAATCTTCATTGAAGAGGACGGTTGAGCTACTACCCGTTGAACGCATCACTACGGATGATAGCAAAACGAAGGATTCCTCCACCAAGGGATGGAAGAGCGGCTGCTCTATTCGCTCTACCCCCCATGCAAGCCGGGAGGTCCTGAGTCCGGAAAGCTGCTGTTTGCCTGAACTCCAATCCGGCAAAGCACGCTGGTGCGGTTGATTGAAGACCAGGAGATTGCCGAATATCAAGTCAATCTCCGGAACTTCCTCGAGAACCGCGATGGCCTTTTGCAAATGCCCCGGAAGCCACAAATCATCTGAATCCAGAAAGGCGATATATGGACCCTTAGCAGCCAAAAGCCCGGTGTTTCGCGCGCCGCCCGGGCCTTTCTTGCGTTGGTTGCGCAAGTAGTGAACTGTGCCAAAACGGTGGTAAAGGCTACGGATAACCTGTTCGGTTTCGTCGGTCGAATGATCGTCGATTACGATAATTTCAATGGGGTACTGTTCCTGGGCCAAAGTGCTTTTGATAGCCCTTTCCAGCCGTCTTGCCCGGTTGAATGTAGGAATAATGACGCTGACTAATGGCCGTGAATGATCCATTTCAAGGCTCGGGGTCCGTTATGGCGTGTGGATCTGCCGCTTTGCCTGGGCAAGGGTGTTCAACTGACGGCGTCTGCCATCGAAGGGTAGATAAGCCCATTTGAATGATCAAGGAGGTTCCACCGAAGAGTCGGCTTCTGAGCCCGGAGATGGGATACATCACTCGAAGTGCCAGTAGTCGGGGTCTTTGTGACAGTACTGCAGGAGTTGCCTGGCATCTTTCCGGAATTCGGCGGTCAGGTCATCCCGAAGGCTTGTGTCCCACTCCACGGAGGGAGGGTGGTGTTTCCTGGTGAAGATCCCTTTTAATAGGGTTTTTGCTCGTTCAGGGACGAGGTTCTTTGCGTGGTGAAAGAACGGCTGGCTTCGCGCCAGACGCAGCAGAAATCGGTCGTCGCGGTGACTCCCGGCCCGGTTTCGGGGTTGATGCAGACCCTCCACTTTTACCTCGGAATCGACACCGATATGGCGGAAGCATTTGTTCAACTCGCGCTGCGGATTTTTGCACAGATCTTCCAGGAAGAGGATCAGTATCTGTTGGTCAGGAAACCGGGACCTAAATACGTTGATATTGCTCCAGTACATGCCATGGGAGATCAGGCTCTGCTGCTCAAGAACGGCGGCGTTGATCGAATCTGCGGTCCACCCCTCCCGATAGCGCATTTTCCAGTCCGACTCCAGCCTCTTGATCGGATTTCTCACGAGATAGATAAGCCGGCAGTCGGGAATGGTTTCGGCGATCGCTGCCGCGGACTGCTCGATGATATTTGGGTGGGTATAGCTGGTACTGCCTTCCCCGATTGCCGGTTCGGAAGCCGCTTTGAAGAAAGATGCGTACCAGGACGGTGTCTTGTGAGGCTCGCGATGCCCGAAATAGTGGATCTCCTTCGGCGTGGACATGAATACATCGGGGTGCTTGCCAAGCAGATGGCAGATGCTGGAGGTCCCGCATTTGGCGGCGCCGATGACAATGAAGTTGGGCAGCATAATCTCGATTTACGTGCGGTGACCTACAGGAGTGACACCGGTCTGGTGATACGCATGGACCACCAGTGCTGTCGACCGATCGCGAAATCCTCCTGACCACCGCCAGGTCGTCTGCGATTCGCGTGGCCACTATGAACTGTAGAACGGTGATGAGAAGTCAACAAGTGCTGCCTCTGTTCCGCTCCAACCTGCCTATACTTACGAGCACCATTCATGTTTCCGGCGAGTGTATGAACAACACGGAAGATACCTTTGTATTGTCGGACGAAGAGCCGACGTGGCGCAGGGCACAGGGAGTTCGTCGACTGCCAAAACGATCAACTGCCGGTTTCATACTGGCGATGACGTTTCTGTTTCTGGAGTACGTCAGACCACAGGATTATGTGGCTGCGCTCGGGAGTATCCGTCCCGGCCTCATTCTTTCCGTTTTACTGTTTTCACTGTGGCTGACGAAAGGCGAAAAGGGATATCTGAAGAGCCCTCTGGTGCGGGTGCATCTGGCGTTCGTTGCGCTGATGGTGATTAGCGTCTTCTATGCGGCGAATAACCATGTCGCTTTCGTCACCACAAAAGGCATGTTGATCACGCTGCTCGCGGGTGTGTTGCCGCTAATGGCTTTTGTGGACAGCCATGAACGTCTGCAGAAGTTTATCCGACTCTGGGTGTTGTTTCACGTAGTGGCTGCCGTGCTGGGCATATTGAACGGAGGGAAAGGACCTGGCAGTTTTCTTGGCGATGAAAATGACCTTGCGCTGGCGCTTAATATCGCGATCCCCTACGCGTTTTTCATGAGCAAGTCGCCGGGGAATTCCAGAAAAGAGAGGCTGCTTTACCTGGGCGCAACGGTTGTCCTCGTTCTGGGGGTGATTGCAACCATGTCTCGAGGGGGGTTTGTTGGTCTGCTGATCGTGACCTGCGGACTGATCGTGTTTTCGGAGAATCGTCTTCGTAATGGTTTGCTTCTTGGGTTTGTCGGGTTGATTGCGTCGCTCTTTGCCTCGGAACAGTACGTGGAAGAGATGAAAACCATTAATGACCCGACGGAGAGTACCGCACAAAAGCGCATCTACTACTGGGGCAGGGCATGGGAGATGTTTGTCGACAATCCTGTCCTAGGGGTTGGCGCCAACAACTTTCCCTACCAAATTCACGAGTATGAGATAAGAGACCCTGAATACAATATCCGGCATAACAAGGTGAATTGGGGACGAGCTGCGCACTCCGCCTATTTTTCCCTCATCGCCGAACTGGGCCTCACGGGAGCGATACTGTTCGGGCTTGTTATCGTGAAGCTCTCGCGCATGCTGCGTTCCATCTCGAGGTTCTACTCCACCTTACGTCCGGACAAAATCGAGACAAGGCATTCCGAAGTCATTCTGTTGTCCCGGGCCGCACTGGTCGGGCTGTTGGGTTATCTGGCGACCGGCGCATTTCTTTCGGTACTGTATTATCCGCACGTCTGGTATTTGATAGCGGTCGCGGTAATCCTGGATCGTCTCGTCGCTCGGCACAGGGAACAGCTAAGGGATGAGGGCGCACTGGATTCGCCAGGAAACAGAGCGGGAAGCGCCATGGTGAAGTAAGGGGAACTAGTTGCTGAAATCCCCGAGGATCGAAACGATGGCATTGATATGCCTGTCGGTCACACCGCTGTGTATTGGCAAGGTGATAAGCCGGTCGGAAAAATCTTCTGCAGCCGGAAAGGACTCAACGGCAAGGTCTATCCCGGGAACCTCGGGCAGTGGGGTCTGGTACATGGCAGTAGCGCCCATTCCGGCAGCATCAAGGCGTTTCAGGAGAGAGTCCCTGCGGATGCGATCCGGTAGCAGCAGGGGATACCGGGATAATCGGGGGAACGGTTGTTCACAGCAGAATGCCAGGAGATCCAGGACGACCTCGTTCTCATGGAATGGCGCAATCACGTGATGCATCCGCAGCATAGTGCCGTTATCGCGCCGCCTCGCGGCTGCGATGTTTGCCATCAAGGCGTGAATACGGGCAGAGTCCATCGCCGTCAAAGACCTGAGGGGCGAATACGAAGTCTCTCCGAGGGAGAGTCCGGGCAAGCGCTTGGGAATCCAATAAAGGCGAGGGTTGCGCAGTAGATTGTAAGCGATAGCTGCGATTCGGAATTGGCTTGAGGATGTTGTGGAATCCGGAGCGGGAAGGTGGTCTGCCAGTGGTTTTGTACGAGCCAGCACTGACCCGCCACCAAGCAGTGATACCGGCTTCCCCCTTCCGAGGCTCAACACCAGATAGTCACTGTGAGACCCATCGGCCAAATCATGGAAAAACGATTGCGCGCCATCTTCGATCAGGGATAAATGGTGTTTGCGAGCCAATTGCTGCAGTGCTTCCAGCCGTTCCGGAATTCCGAAAAGATTGACTGCCAGTATCGCAACCGTGTTAGCCGTTACGTGGGCTTCGACTTCCCGGATAGCGAGCCAAGGCGTCTCAGGATGAAGGTCCACCAAAACCGGACGGGCATGCGCATACCGTGCTGCACTTATCAGTGCGGGACACCCGTAAGCAGGAATGATGATCTCCGGACTGGGTTTTTCGGAGCGGGAAATGGCGGCCCGTATGGCAGCAGCCAAAGCGGCGGTACCCGATCCGTAGAAGTGTACGCTGTCATACGGGAGATCGAAGGGGTTAGCCGATATCACGGAAGCTGGTCGCAGAGAGATCGGATCACCGGCAGGAGGCAGGACACCAATCATCAACGCACCGATGGTTGCCAGGTAATGACACGTTGGCCCAGAAGGTACGCTACGGTGGCATGCGCCGTCGCCAGATTCGCCTGAACAAAATAGAAAGGAATCTTAATCCACCACCGTTGACGTAATTGGGGCGAAATTGCCCCTGCTGCAACCAGTCCATACAATGCAATCTGTAAACTTAGCGCTGAAATGAAAAATATTGACCCTTGGCGTAGCGCGAGACTGCTGGATGCAAGAAGAAGGGTAAACAGAAACCAGGGAACGAGCCAGCGCATGACCTTATGACTCCAGATCTGGAAGCTGAACAGCCCGTATTTGTAAGGGTTGAGAAGATCGGCGTGTTTCGCCAATGCCGTGAGCCCGCGCAGAATGGTGCGGGTTTTCCGCCGATATTCACCATTTTCATTTTTGATGTTGGGATAAATGCCCAGCAGCTGGGGATCTGATATGGCTACATAGCCGTGGCGAACGGCGTTCATCGCGGTGTTGAAATCGCTGGGCGAACCCGTATCCCAGTCAGCACAGATGGTTCGCCTGGCAGCGAAGAAAGAGCCACTGAGACCGACGAGAGTGTTGACCAACGATTCCAGATGACGAAGCCACATCTCGTAGCGGATATAGATGCCTTCGCCCGCTTTTTTTCCGTCAACGGTAACGAATCGGTCCTCACTGGAAACCGCGCCAATGGTTGGATCGGTCATCTGGATGGCAACTCTTTTTATCGCTGCCGGCTGAAGATGGGTTGCGACATCGGAAAAAACCAGAATCGGTGCATCCGTCGACTGGATAGCCTGGAGCTGCGCACTTTCTTTGCCATTCCGGTTTTGGGCACGAACGACTCGCACGCCATATCCAGAGTAAGAGCGGGCGATATCGTCGGTTTTGTCGGTTGATGCGTCTGAAGCAACGATGATGGACAACCTTCCTGATGGATAGTCCAGCTCCATACAGTTATCAAGCTTTGTGGAAATTCGGTTTTCTTCGTTGTACGCGGTGATAATCAATGCTACGGATGGCCACTCTTGCGGCTCTTTCAGCTTTGCATAAGTCCGTTTTGGCAGAAGCGTGAGAACAACGGGGTAGAAGATGTAACTGTAGAGGCTTCCTGCCAATGCCAGCCAAAAAATGATTTCCATGCTGCTCCCGAAGTGTCGATGGTGATTAATCCAGGAAAAAGTTCGACGATTGCCGGGTGATCCGTACACGTCCGAAAGTAACGAATAGTCTAAAGTTAGCACCAAGCAATCTAGGGATTCGCCAGGGATGGAAAAAACCACCAGAGTACTGAACATAACCCATCTTGCGTCGGGTGATCTGTGGGCTGGAGCCGAGGTGCAAATCTTTAATCTCGTCAAGGCTCAGATGTGCCTGGAGGGGGTGCAGGTCTCGGTCATCCTTTTAAACGAGGGGGTCCTGTCCCGAAAGCTGCGGCAGATTGGCATCGAAGTCCACGTCATTTCGGAGGAGGAAAAGGGTTGTTTCGCACTGTTTTTCAAGGTTTACTCGCTCGTTAAAGCGAAGTCGCCACCCCACATCGTGCATACCCACAGGCGCAAGGAGAATCTTCTGGGAGCGCTCGCAGCATACTCACTTTTCCGGGTCTACTCTATCCGTACTGTCCACGGAGCACCCGAGCCGGTCGAAAGAACGGTGGCATTCACGCAGTGGTTGCTTCGGACGGTTGACGGCCTGGTGGCCCGATTCCTTCAATCAACAACAGTAGCGGTATCACAGGAATTGGGAGCTAACCTGTCAAAACTATATGGCCGCCGACACGTGTGTGTGGTGCCAAATGGGATTGACGTTGCGGACCTATTGGCTACGGTCAATTTGCAGTCAGGTCATTGTGCCTATCGAAAAGATCGAACCAGGATAGCGTTTGTCGGCAGACTGGTTCCCATTAAAAGGCCGGATCGGTTTCTGGACGTGGCAAAAAAGCTGTCGGCCAGACGCCCTGGGCGATATGAGTTCTATATCTTCGGGGATGGTCCGTTGAGGTCAGAGACAGAAAATTACCTGAAGAGTCACCATTTGGTCGAAACCGTACATTGTATGGGGTTTCGGGAGGATATTGCCACGTGCCTGGCCGAAATGGATATGTTGCTAATGGTCTCGGATCATGAGGGATTGCCAATGACGTTACTGGAATGCCTCGCGTTGGGGGTGCCTGTCATAGCCAGAGGGGTCGGGGGAATACCTCAGGTGCTGGGGAATGGAGACGCTGGAAGGATTGTTGAGGATGATGGTTCGGACTCGGTTTTACAGGCGGTCCTGGAGCTGGAACGTGACCCGTCAGGAAAGCAGAGGATGGTTGACGAAGGTCGCCGCCGGGTGATGCAACATTTCTCGGCGTCGGCATGTGCCGAGCAGTACCAGGAAATCTACCAGGGGGTGATAAGGACAGCAGGCCAACAGTCTGGCTCGGGTAAACAGGTGAATGGAACAGAATATGGTTCGTGACGACGGTAGACTGCAGGTTCTATGGGTGTCCCATTTGGTTCCCTACCCCCCAAAAGGCGGGGCCTTGCAGCGCAGCTTCAATCTTATCCGTGAGATTTCTCGTTATCATTCAGTCGATCTGCTGGCGTTCGTTCAACGCCCTTATCTGAAATACCTTGCCGATGACGAAGACATCGCTCTTGAGACGGCGCATTCGGAATTGAAAAAATATTGTCGGACCGTGCAATTTGAGGCTCTTCCCGAGGATGTGAATCTGACAGGCCGGTCCGGCTTATTGGCGACCAGTCTATTTCGGATGAAGCCTTACACTGTGAATTGGTTGAATTCGCGCGCGATGGCCGTGCGCATCAGAAAGCAGGTGGCTCGCTTCCGGTACGATGCGGTTCACCTCGACACTATCAGTCTTCTCGAGTACCGGCATGAATTAAAAGAAATCCCCGTTTTGCTCAATCACCACAATATCGAATCGCAAATGATGTTGCGCAGAGCACGTAACGAAAGGCATCTGTTTCGTCGCTTCTACATGTGGCAGGAAGGGCAAAAAATCAGGCGCTACGAGGCGACCAAAGGTGCCTTGGCGGACTTGCATGTCACGTGTTCAAGGCTCGATTCCGAACGTCTCATCGATGTTGCGCCTTCTCTTTCTGAAAAGGTTGCCGAAATCCCAAACGGAGTCGACCTGGATTATTTTTCCTCTTCGCATGAGAAAACCCAAAGAAGAGGGATTATCTTTGTCGGGCGCCTTGGCGCATACGCGAACCGTCGGGCGGCCCTGTATATTGCCGAGCAGATTTGGCCAAGACTGAAGCGACGCTATCCAGACCTTACCCTGGATATCATCGGTGCTGCGCCGCCTGGCAAACTGGTCAGCCTGTGCGAAGCAGAACCGGATGTTCGCGTCCACGGTTTTGTTGATGATGTAAGGCCCTATATCGACGCTGCAGCGGTCTATGTCTGCCCGATTACCGACGGGGGCGGTACTAAGCTCAAGGTGTTGGATGCGCTGGCGATGGGTAAGGCCCTGGTGGCCGATCCCGTTGCGTGCGAAGGCATTGCCGTGACTGATGGCATTGATGTGGTCCTGGCACGCACAATCGATGACTACATCGAAAAGATCGGTTGGCTACTGGACAATGAGCAGGTGCAGACGGAGATGGGAAGGGCAGCCCGCAGGCTGGTAGAGAAAGAATACAGTTATTCAGCCATTGGTCGGCAACTTGCGGCTCATTACCGATCCATTTCGGGAAGGAAAAGTGCGGGGAAAACAGTAGACGTATCCGATCGTATATAGTCCCGGAGCCGGTAGAACCCAATCCAGATTGGGAAAAGTGACTCCTGATGAACTTGCCCTCGCTGTTGTTACGAGGAGCCTGAGCGACGAAGGAATCTTTACTCCCAACCCCGAGATTGCCACGCCGCTTGGGGCTCCTCCTGATGAACTTGCCCCCGCTGTCATTACGAGGAGCCCCGGCGACGAAGTAATCTGGTGTCCTAACAG
>NZ_JAENYR010000145.1 GCF_016841685.1 Thiohalomonas denitrificans | reverse complement strand
GCGGGTCATCAAACAGTCCCGTCAGAACCTGACCGTCTACGTCAACCAGTACTTCTCGGAGCGAAACGGCTCCATCGGCTCCAAACACATCTTCGTGGGCAATACACGGATGCTGACCAAGGTCACCGGCGGCACCAGCTTCATCCGCAGCTATGACGGCGTCACCGACGCCAAGACCCCGCCCGGGCAGACGAAGAAGAGCGACAGCCCGGAGAAGAGCAATGACGCACAGGGAAGTGCTAATGCCGCGGGAGGCAGGACGCCGAGAGCGGCCAACGGCAAGGCCCTGGGCAAGGACAAAAACACCGAGAAGACCAACAACGGTAAAGCCCTGGGCAAGGACAAGGAGAAAAACAACAACGGCAAATCACCTGGCAAGGACAAAAACACCAAAGCCAAGACCAAGGGCAACTTCAAGCAGGGCTCCCACCCCGGCCAGGGCGTCGACAACCGCTCCGACCGAGCCAATGAAGTGGCGATGAACACCTGCAAGAACAAGCACCTCATCGAAGAGCACTGCGACGAGGATGGCAACGGCATCCCCGACAGCCAGGAGGACGGTAGCGACGGAGGCATCGAAGACGGTACCATCGGTGACAATACCGACGGCACCGAGGAGGAAATCGTCACCCTCGGCTCCAACGGAGAGCAGCTCTTCTACTACCACCCGGACCACCTCGGCTCCACCGGCTACGTCACCCGGGAGAACGGCGAGGTGCACGAGCACATCCAGTACTTCCCGTTCGGCGAGACCTGGGTGCAGCAGGGGGGTAATACGGAGAAAAGTCCGTATCTGTTCACCGGGAAGGAGCTGGATGAGGAGACGGGGCTGTATTACTTCGGGGCGAGGTATTATGACCCGAGGACGAGTGTTTGGCAGAGTGCCGATCCGATCCTTGGCGAATATCTGCCTGATGGCCGGGAGCCAGTTCGGCTTAGCATGCCCAGCCTTGAGAATCAGTGGCGGCCTTCTTACAATCTTCGTGGAATGGGCGGTGTATTCAAATCAAATAACCTTGCCCTTTACGGATACTCGTTTAGTAATCCAGTCGCCTTCATGGATCCAGATGGATTATCTGGAACGTTAACAATTCACTCCAGCGGCAACGGTGGTTCAAGCATGACTTCCGGTCACGCTTGGATTTCATACACACCAGATCCCTCTGGAGGTTCTGGGACTACCACCACAACCACATATGGGACATGGGGTAACAACCCAACGGAACAAGGAAATGGGTTGTTTACGAATCTTGAGGCCGGTCGAACTGGCGATGCTTCTCGAACAATGCACCTAGATGATGCTGCAGAAACAAATCTCATGAATGTCATTTCTGAGTATCAGAATCAAGGTGAAGATGCTTGGTCGCTTGGTAGCCCGTGCTCTGGCTTTTCACGCGATGCATGGGAGACGGGAACAGGGGAAGACTTGAATGCTAATTGGGGACCAATCAACAATCCAACTACATTGAAGGAATCTATTATTGAAGCCAATGGTGGTGCCAATCACAGCACGGCTACCAGTCCAAACACAGCGTCTAGCGCGTCAAGTGGCTCGATTGGGCGCTCATCAGGATCATCATCTTTAGACCCGTTGGAGTCTTCACTCCAGTGAATGACATGAAACAGTGGGCATTAAGATGCGTTGTACTTTTTGTTGCAAGTGTTTGCGCTTGCTCTGCAGATGGCATGAAAAAGTTGGAGTTTAAAGATGTGCAGAATTTTTCTGTGACTGAAAGTCGCAGAGATGGTCGATTAACTCTTCATATTTCCGGACTTGCCTTCCACAGCGCGCTTGCTGTTGGCCGAATTGAGACAACTCGAAAAGATGGAGATCTTATTATTTACGTTATCTTGGTGCCTGCACGCAAAGGTCTTTCTGGTCGGTTTGATTATGAAGTAGGACTTCCGCCAGGCATTCAGCGCGTTCTCTTTGGTGAGGGGGGCCACCAAATTTGGCCGATTCCGCACCAAGAACCGGAAGAGCCGGGAAATCCACCATTCCCTAATCCAACCCGCTAGGTGGGCCGACGAGTGAACAAACGGGAACTTACCGGACACCCAGTGCGCCGAGATAAATCGGCAAGAGATTGGAGGTGAAAGTCCTCTACCCGGAAAGGTGTCCCGTCCGCCTGTCCGTCACACCTCCGGGATGTGAAATCCGCGATTTTTTCGCCGATTTCTCCTCATTCCCCAGTGACACCGATCACAATCTTATCAACAATGCTGCTAGATCCCTCACTTCACACCGGTGATCGCGTCTCCATTTCCGGAAAATACCTGCAGCAGGTGTCCCGTCCGCGTGTCCGGCGGGCTGGATGGTGGCCGGAACTGGCCGATTTTTCACTTTACCCCGGCGATTTACGAGAACCGCGGCACAGTCCCGAAAGAAAATAGCCCGTTTACAGCCAGGATGGCTAAGGCGAACCGATCGAATTCTTGCGCTATCGGCATTCAAGGCACAGGTTTCCCCGGACAGTCGGCCTGACCATGAATTGCGGCTTTTTCTCGCGGTAGCCGCGACTCATACTCGCAGGTAATATCCTGTAAGCAGCCCGTCCCAGGCAGCAAACCAGGATTCTGTCCGTGGCCGGAAATCGAGATCATCATCCTTCCAGACCTCAGCCGGTGTGCGGCCGTCCAGGTTCCGGTGCGGCCGGACATGGTTGTACCAGAACCGGAAGGGAACGAGTGCGTCATTTAGCTGCTGGAGTGAGTCGACTTCCCACCGATCCAGCTTGGACTTCAAGGTGCCGAAGAACCGCTCGACTCTGCCATTCATCCACGGACAGCCTTTTTCGATCGGCTGGTGCCTGATACCAAGAAGCCAGAGCCCGAAACGAAACAGCCCTGAGGTGAATACCGCTTCATTGTCCGTACGCAAGCATTCCGGTTTTCCGTATCGCTCAACAGCAGCAAGCAGGCAGCGGAGGAGGGTGAGGCTGGATTTATCAGGGAGAGCCTGGAGGCACAGGTTGACCCGTGAGCCGTGTTCGAGTAGCCCAAGGATGCTATGGATCTGGCCAGTTGCATCGGCTTTGCCCGTTAAATCCATGGCCCAAACCTTGTTGATGGGCATGGGCTTGGGGGGACGGTTCTTCAGGCGCCTTCGCAGCAACAGGATCTCGTACCGGTGCTTGCGAACCGTATCACTCACATACGTCTTTCCGACGGTCGTTCCCGCATGGGCGAAGCGCCGATTGAAGGTGTCCGCCAGTGAACGGCAGCCAGCGTCCCGCATCAGCGCCTTCATGCGGATGATCTCCTTCGGCACCCAGTCGGGTTTTTTCGTGAATCGGTAGTTGACTACCGAAGAGCCACTCCTCTTTCTTCGACCGAATGACTGACAACGCCGCCGGTGGTTGAGAGACCAAAGCACGAGAATAGCGGCGAAACCCAGAACAAGAAAAAGCCCCAAAAACAGCCGCATCCCTCGTGTATCCTGTTGTTCTTCTGTGCTAAAGCCTAACACCTTCCATGGTAACGCGAACGCCATGAAGTCGGGATATTCCCACGCTCTTTCACAATTCGGGATTTCTGCACGACCGGATCGCAGCAGCCCATCACAGCGGGGCGCGAGTAGACGGAAATCGGCGGGTCGGCCAGCGCCCCACCCGCATCGGCGAGCTGGACGCCGGCGGCAGCATCATCGGGCGCACCTTC
>NZ_JAENYR010000144.1 GCF_016841685.1 Thiohalomonas denitrificans | reverse complement strand
CCGATGACACCCTCGATGACATCGAAGCGGAAGCCCTTCAGGACTGGGAGCAACAGATGGGGCCGGTGGCCGATCCGGTGCTGCAGTGGGCCGAGAAGGCCGACAGCTTCGAGGCCTTCGTAGAAGGGCTCCCCGCACTGCTGGACCAGATGGATAGCGGGGAACTGATTCGCCAACTGGCGCTGGCCACCTTCAAGGCGCGCGGGGCCGGTGATGCCGAAGGCTGAGTCAGACTACGAATTCCCCGGCCCGGTACCGCGCGAGGCTACCGCCTGGTTCCGGCGCAAGGGCTACAAAGTCGGGTTCGACCACCGCGATGTCTGGGGCGAAGAGCACGCCGCCGCCTTCACCGTCGCAAAGGCGATGGAGATGGACGTCCTCACCGGCATCCGCGGAGAGGTGGACCGGGCCTTGGCCGAGGGCCGCACCTTTCAGCAGTTCCAGCGCGACCTTCGCCCCACCCTGGAGCGCCTCGGCTGGTGGGGGACGGGCGAGATGACAGATCCCCTCACCGGCGATTCGCGGGAGGTACAACTCGGCAGCCCCCGCCGGCTCCAGACCATCTACCGCACCAACCTGCGCACCGCCCGCGCCGCCGGCCAGTGGGACCGTATCCAGCGCACCACAAAGACACACCCCTACCTTATATATGAGCTGGGTCCCTCCGAGGAGCACCGGAAGCAGCACGTGGACTGGTCGCGCCGTATCCTGCCGACGGACGATCCCTGGTGGACCACGCACTATCCACCCAACGGCTGGGGCTGCAAGTGCCGGGTGCGCCAGGTCTCCCGCCGCGAGGCCGAGCGCCTGGGCGGCCCGCACCAGGCGCCGGCAGACGAGTCGGTTGAATGGGTCAACAAGCGCACCGGCGAAGTGATGCAGGTGCCCAAGGGCATCGACCCCGGCTGGGACTACAACCCCGGCGCCCACCGGCAAATGGGGGTCGACGGGAACCTGGCCGTCTCCCGGGCGGCGTTCGATAAAACCGTACCGAAACCGGTGAAGACAGGCCGACTGTGGCCCGAGGATACTGATCCCGTGTTCTCCACCGTCTCGGGCGTCAACCAACAGGCGATGGAGCATCTACTCCACCAAATCCCGGGCGCAAGTTCGCAGGTGCAGACATTCCAGCGTTTTCTGGAGGCGCACCCCGTCAAGAGCCTGTTTCTCAAGCAGGCCGAGATGGCGCAGGGAAAAACCTCCAGGAAGATCGAAAACAAGGTCGGCGAATTTCTGGGCGACAGTTGGAAGGGTTTCCCGCGTGTCGCCTATACAATCCGACGGGCCAGCCGCGTCGGCGGATTCACGGCCCGAAGCTTCGATCACGTGGTGGTCCGGGTGCGGGCCACGGACAAGCTGGCCGATGTCGTGCCTTCGGACCTGAAAAAGGCCGTCGAAAAGGCCGTCGCCGCGGATGCTCCGCGGGGCGCCGGGTCACGCGACGGCCGCTACTGGACCACCCGGGCCGCCCTGGATAGGCTCACGGACCAGGCCCGCCCCGGGGTCCCGGCCACGTTTGCCCACGAAATGGGCCATCAGGTCCACTATTGGGCCGGCGAGCCCCGGCGGCCGGATGGTAGTGCCTCGCTGACCGTGTACGGAATGACCGATGATCGGGAATGGCACGCCGAACACTTCACCGCCTGGCTGTTCAATCGCAAGGCCCTGGCGAAGTGGAGCCCTGATACGGCCGAATACTTTGACAAGCTGCTCGACACAGCGATAGATAGAAAACAGAAAGGTAGGTGAGATATGGACGAACTCAGCCCGGCCTTCCAGGAGGCCATGAACATTCTGGCTCAGCAGCCGCTGCCCGCGGATGCCGAAGCACGCCTCGAAGAACTGGAGAAGCAGATCCGGCCCGATGAATTCGAGCCGTTCGGCGATCTCTGGGAGGCCTTCGAGGTGGCCACCCGTGACAGTGACACTTCCCCCGAGTGAAATCCTGTTTTCGCGTGACCGCCTGAGAGGCGCTGTGAGCCGTTCAGAGCGCCTCTCAGGCTGGCAGTGGGCGGCCTAGCTGTCGATCGGTAGCCAGCGAGGGCGTTAAATGGGTTTTAAATTCACAATTAGTCTCTCGAAGGCGACTCGTTGCGCGAACCCGGATGTCCATCAAAAGAAAGAACCAAAACTGGTTGCGAATAATAACCAAGTTAGGTATGATTCATTTTCGAAACAACGAATCAGGAGCTATAGCCTGAAACCAGGGCGGGGAGAAAGATTATGACTATGATGTTAACCCCTTATGGACGGCTTGTTAGACAACTCCGTATTGAAGGCGACATCTTGACTGTTGAGATGGCCAAGGCACTGAAGGTTTCAGCGTCGTATCTATCGGCTTTGGAAACCGGGAGAAAAAATCTGACAGACTCTTTCGTCGAGCGAGTAGCTGAGTTCTTTGAAAAGAAGGGCCTTGGAACTGAGCAACTGTACACAGCAGCCGATCAGTCTAAGAGCGTGGTAAAGATTCATCCGGCAAATGAAGACCACGCGCTGGTTGCTTCCTTTGCCAGAAGGTTTCCGGAGATGCCGGAAGAGAAAAAGAAGCAGCTATTAGAGCTGTTAAACGGTGACTGATTAAGTGACTAGAGGATCAGTTGTGGCTAATAACTCAAAAAAATATGACAACCGGGGTGCAAAGGTCAAGGCTCGGAGAATCACTGAAATACGCCGTCTGGCTGACCACACTAGGAAAGTTTTGAATCAAGATGGACCGTACATCGATGTCATTCGGATTCTAGAGCACCAACTTCAGGACATCGGCATAAATTACGATATCCGCCCGACATCTGAGCTCAATGGAGCTCATGGCATTACTTACCCGAACGAAGCACTGATAGTACTTAGCGACGAAGTCGTGGAAGGGGCAAGCGAAGGTAACGGAAGGGATCGCTTCACCATTGCCCATGAAATCGGCCACCTGTTGATGCATGACAATGTGTCTTTCGCGAGGCAGTCAGTAGCGGCTTCACACCGAGTCTTTGAAGACAGCGAATGGCAAGCCGACACCTTCGCGGCGGAATTTCTGATGCCTGTAGCCTTTGTTCGAAAACTCTGCGGGTCTACGTTCGATATCATCCAGACCTTCGGAGTGTCGAACAAAGCAGCATTCTACAGATGGACAAAATTAGAGAAGGAGGGGCTTTTATAAGAGAAAAGCGGATTCGAGGTGCAACTCGAACCCGCCTTGGTAAAAGGTAACGGAACAGGTGGTCGTTACCTCTTGCGATACGATGATCGCGTCTGAACAACCCGATCTTAGCAGGATAATAATCCTGTAGTCGAATTTTTGACCGCATCGCGAGTTCTATGTTCCCACCTCTTAACCCGCCAAGTGGCGGAGGAGGGTTCGCGATGGCTACTCAAGCTAACGTGATCTTTCGTCCGTGGATCACTCGGAATGGTAAGCGCATTTATGCCTCGCAGTATGGGCTGCGCGCTTTCCCTATTCCGGTGAACCGCGGTAGAAAGAAGCGCCGTAAGTAGTGTTATGGCCGGGCCAGCCTAGGTGGCTGGCCCTTGGCCTCACCACTGAAACGCTTCAGTCTGATATCTCTCCCCCGCTGGCCCTATCGTGGCCGGCATGGCAGCATTAAACCCCTTTAATCCCACACCCCGCGCGCGGGCCGACATCCTTGTCGGCATGTTCTCGCGCACTCCATTTCAAATTGCACTCTGTAGCGCCAACCATGCCCACGAGCTGATAGCGCTGAACTTCGAACTGCCCGCCGACGGTTCCGTCCCTGAATGGGTCGAGCTGATCCCCGCCGGCGACACCGTTGCAGGTCTCGACGGGCGCCGGTGGGTCAATGACCAGCCCGAGGCGGTGCTGCAGCACAATGCCACCCTTCGCGCCCACAACCGCGACCTGGTCCTGGACTGGGAGCACA
>NZ_JAENYR010000023.1 GCF_016841685.1 Thiohalomonas denitrificans | reverse complement strand
GATCCATTTTGAGCCATGCTTCTGTCCTCTGGATTCCCGCCTACGCGGGAATGACGGAGGGGGTGAGTAGTTACCCTCTGTGTTCTCTGTGGCTGATCCGTTTTGGGGTTTAGTCTAAATCCCGTACGCCTTGCGCAGCAGGCTCATCGGGTGCTCGGTCTCGCTGCCGTCGGCCATGCCGTGGGCGATGTGG
The DNA here is from genome assembly GCF_016841685.1 of Thiohalomonas denitrificans. Lineage (GTDB taxonomy): Bacteria > Pseudomonadota > Gammaproteobacteria > Thiohalomonadales > Thiohalomonadaceae > Thiohalomonas > Thiohalomonas denitrificans_A. The sequence continues at coordinate 46,470 of NZ_JAENYR010000023.1, read as the reverse complement.
TGCCCCGCCATCGGACAGTCGCTCCCGTAATGGTCCGCTTCGGCCTTCTTCACCCGGTTCACCACCGGCCGGACAATCTTCATCGAGGCCTGGTGAAACTCCTCCTTGACTGCATAAGTACCGTCATGGCCCGAGCAACGTTCGATCATTTCCACCTTGGTACCGGGGATCAACTGCAGGATATCGCGGGTTTTGGGCCCCACATTCTGCACACGCTGATGACAGGCGCTGTGATAGGCCACCGTACCCAGTGGATTCCTGAATTCCGTGTTGAGATTGCCTTCCCGCTGACGGTGCATCAGATATTCGAAGGGATCGAAAATGGCCGCCGCCACCTTTTTCACGGCCTCATCATCGGGAAACATCAACGGCAGCTCCTGTCGGAACATGAGTGCACAGGAGGGCACCGGTGCGACGATATCCCAACCCTCATCCACCAGCCGGACGAGTATCGGAATATTAGCCTGTTTGGCCTTCTCGACCGCCTCGAGATCGCCCAGCTCCAGCTTGGGCATGCCGCAGCACCGCTCCTTCTCGGCCATGGTCACGGGGATACCGTTATGCTCGAACACCGCAACCAGATCTTCACCAATCACCGGTTCATTGCGATTGCCGTAGCAGGTAGCAAACAGGGCCACCCTGCCTTTGGTGGGGCCGGCCGGCTCACCTTCGGCCGTGCGGCCGATACTATCCGCGAGTCGGGAGCGAAGCGTCTTCGAGTGGTATTCGGGCAGCCGGGCATCGGCATGGACGCCGAGAACCGATTGCAGCAATTTACGGGTGGGCTTCGCCTTGTTGGCCGCGTTGACGAACCCCGCCACCACCGGAATACCCGCCAGGCTACCCACCGCATCGGTACTGGTGAGGATTCGGTCACGGGTTTTGACGTCACCCTTTCCGAATTTGACCGCCTTGGCGCGGAGCATCAAGTGCGGAAAATCGATATTCCACTCGTGTGGAGGCACATAGGGACACTTGGTCATGTAGCAGAGGTCACACAGATAGCAGTGATCGACCACCTTCCAGTAGTCATCCTTCGCCACACCATCCACTTCCATCGTGTCCGACTCGTCTACCAGATCGAACAGGGTGGGAAAGCTTTGACAGAGGCTCACGCAGCGCCTGCACCCGTGACAGAGATCGAACACGCGCTCCATCTCCTGAAACAGGTTTCCCTCGTCGTAGAATCCAGCCCCCTTCCAATCCAGCGGATGCCGGGTCGGCGCCTTCAGGTTGCCTTCTTTTACAGACTCGGTGGGTGCAGACATTCTGTTTACTCCTCACGTGCATTCGAGAGGCGCACCGGAGCCGAAAGGGCTCCGGTGCACATTATCAGCCTTCCAGATTATCCAGGGCTTTCTGGAAGCGGTTGGCGTGCGAACGCTCCGCCTTGGCCAGGGTTTCGAACCAATCGGCGATTTCATCGAAACCTTCATCACGGGCGGTTTTGGCCATGCCCGGGTACATGTCGGTGTACTCGTGGGTCTCGCCGGCAACCGCCGTCTTCAGGTTCGCGTCGGTGGCACCGAAGGCCATTCCCGTTGCCGGATCGCCGCACTCCTCCAGGTACTCCAGGTGGCCATGGGCATGGCCGGTTTCACCTTCTGCCGTGGAGCGGAACACGGTGGCAACATCGTTGAAGCCTTCGATATCGGCCTTGGAAGCGAAATAGAGATAGCGACGGTTGGCCTGGGACTCGCCTGCAAAGGCCTCTTTGAGATGCTCTTCAGTCTTACTGCCTTTCAGTTCCATATTGCTCTCCTTGTTATCGGGTAACTGCTCGCCCGGGCGATCGCACACGGCCCAGGAAATCCGTCATCCCCGCGTAGGCGGGGATCCATTTTGAGCCATGCTTCTGTTCTCTGGATTCCCGCCTACGCGGGAATGACGGAGGTGGTGAGTAGTTACGTTATCGGTTAAATAATCCGCATGGGCAATATGGAATATAGAATGAGTCTAAAAATATTGCAATCGAATGTTCCGATGGGTTTGATAGGCTGTGCCTATGATTGAAATGAGGGGGCCCGCCAAGCCGGCAGGGGCCAGGCTGGCAGGGTTAGAGGCTGGTGGCGACGGACTCGCGAATCACTTCCCCGATGGCAGCGAAACTCTCCTCCCGGTAACTCCCCTTGCGGTAAAGAAGCCCGATGCGCCGGGTAGGTTCCGGCTCCTCAAAGGGGATATAACGAATCGGTCCCTCATGGTTTCGCTCCCGCAGGGTGGCGAGCTTCGGCATCAGCGTGATGCCGATCCCCTCGGCGGCCATTTGTCGCAGGGTCTCCAAACTGGTCCCCCGAAATCCCCGATGCTCGCGGGCGCCTGCGGTCAGGCAGACATCGAGCGCCTGGCCTCGCATGCAGTGCCCCTCCTCCAGCAGCATCACCTCAAGGCCCTCCAGCAGATCGAGAGACGCCCGCTCACGCTTGGCGAGCGGGTCATCTTCGGCCACGGTCAAGAGAAAGGGCTCGCGAAAAAGGTCACTTTCGACGAACTCGTCGGTTTCCACGGGCAACGCAAGCAGCAGCAGTTCCAGCTCCGCATCACGCAATTTCTGAAGCAAAACGGCCGTTTGGTGCTCGTGAAGGAAAAGTTTGAGAGCCGGATAACGGCGCCGCAGATGCGGTATGAACAGCGGCAGCAGATAAGGCGCCACGGTGGGGATTACGCCCATGTGCAGGTCGCCCTCCATCGGATTTCGGAAGCCGGCGGCCAACTCTCGGATGGTGCGTGTTTCCGCGAGGACCCGGCGGGCCTGCCCGGCAATCGCCAGACCCGCTTCCGTCATAGCGATCTTTCGGCCGCTGCGCTCTACCAGCGAGACATTCAGCTCACCCTCGAGCTTCTTGACCTGCCCGCTGAGGGTCGGTTGACTCACGTAGCAGCGGTCCGCGGCACGCTGGAAATGGCGCTCCTCATCCAGTGCCACCAGATATTCAAGATCCCGCAGATTCATCGACCACACCCATAGGAAAGTTCGACGTAACTGCTCGCCCGGGTGATCACGCATGGCCCGGGAAATCCGTCAATAGGCGGGGATCCATTTTGAGCCATGCTTCTGTCCTCTGGATCCCCGCCTACGCGGGGATGACGGGCATTGATAGGAATTACAGCCTCACCCGCCAACCCTGGATCCCCGCCTACGCGGGGATGACGGAGGGGGTGAGTAGTTACGGTTCGACACTAAACAATCTTACCGATAAGGCCGTGCTCCGTATACGGGATGCACCTTTAAGGGCACTTCTATAAATTCGAAGGGCACTTCTATAAATTCGTCACTCCCGCGAAAGCGGGAGCCCAGCCGTTGATTTTACTGGGCTCCCGCTTTCGCGGGAGTGACGAAAAATGAATTTTTAGAGGTTCTCTTAACCAGGATAATTAGGAACGTGCAGTGCCGGTGCGTTTCATCCATGGAGTGGAGTCATGAATCAAAGGCGCCTGTCCTCCGTAGGAGCCAAACCTCCCAATCCGACCGGCTGTGCGTTCAGTCAACCGCAGAGCAGATCCGGTTACGTCCGCTCTGCTTGGCCGCATACATGGCCCCGTCAGCAGCCCGGAGGAGTTCATTATCGGTTGTGCCGTGGATCGGATAAGCGGCGACACCGATGCTGGCGGTTAGCGTCTGATTCATGCCAGGAACCCCAAGGGGTTTCTCGTTCAGCGAGACGCGCAGCCGTTCAGCAAGTGCCATAGCAGCCTCGATCGGAGTTTCCGGAAGCACCAGCAGAAATTCTTCGCCGCCATAGCGCACCACAGTATCGGTACGGCGGGCGTGCTCGTTCAGGCGTGTCGCGAACGCCTTCAGCACCGCATCGCCTGTCCGGTGGCCGTAGGTGTCGTTCACCACCTTGAAGTGATCGATATCCACCATCAGTAGGGTGAGGAAATGCTGATAACGCTCCGCGCGCTCGATTTCCTGCACCAGACACCGCTCCAGTTCAACCCGATTGACCAAACCCGTCAACGCGTCGTGCGTGGCCTGATATCGGAGTTCATCGCGAAGCCGCTTACGCTCGGTGATGTCCTGAAAAACAACGACTACCCCGGCAATCCGCCCTTCCCGCACCATCGGCGCGGCCGCATAGGACACGGGCAGCCGGGAGCCGTCGTTGCGGATAAACGTGTCTTCCTCCACTCGTTGGGTCCGCCCCTCGACCAAGGCCCTTTGAACACCGCACTCCTTCAATCGAACCGGTTCCCGTTGATGGCGGTGGATGAGCTGATGGATATTTTTGTTCATCAACTCCGCCGATGACCAACCGAGCAGGCGTTCCGCCTCCGGGTTCATGAACAGCAAAAGGCCATTGGAGTCCAACAGCAGCAGCCCTTCCGCCGCCGTGCCGGCCACCTCCATGAGGCGATATTCGCTCTCACGCAACCGTTTCAGTTCGCGTACCGCGTCCCGTTCCCTATAAGCGCTCCGATACGCATACCATCCCAGCAGCACTCCCCAGACGGAAAAAAGCGGCAAAATGCTCCACCACCAGCCCGGTTCAAGCGGACCCAGCCGCTGCTGCAGCCAATGGGGGCCCCCAAGCACCATAAACGACACTTCAAAAAGGATCCCCAGGACCACTACCCACAGCAGGTCACTAACGGCACGCCTCAAGGCCTCCTCCCGCCTGCATCGCTCATTCTCCCTGTGCCCTACTCACTCATTACCGTTTAACTAGCACAACCATGGGTCTTGCGGGGCTTACGATCGATCTCCAGGTCGTTGTTGTCAGGAGTTACGGCACGTTATAACATAACATTTTTTAGCCGCCCCGAATCAATGCATCGCTTCGCGGATACACCCCGACACAGCCCCTCACGCTGCCACCGTGGCTGGGCGGTACTGCTGTTCGCGTTGGCGCTGCTCGGGGCGCAGTCCTGGCTTTTCGGCCATGAACTGGAACACCTCTCCAGCGGCTCCGATGAAGCCGCTTGTGAAATCTGCCTGGTGGGCGGCGGTCTGGCGCACACCCATTCCACTACCCCTTCCCCTCTTTCCTTTCCACGTCTATCCGGCGTCGCCCCGAAAGCAGCGACGCAGACACCCCTGATTGTGCGGTGGATTTCCGGTTACCAAGGCCGCGCACCACCGGCGCACGGTTCATAACCGGAAACCGATCATTTTATCACCAGGGGAATACCATGAACGACAGAACGCTTATCAGCGCCGCCATTGCTGCGGCGCTGGCACTACCGGTGGGTGCTCACGCCGAGGCCGACATCACCGGCATCAAACGCATACTCGAACAGATGCGAACCGACTATGAAGAGCGCATCGCCGAGCTCGAAGCGCAGCAAGCGTATAAAGCTTCCCGCGCCGACGAACGGCCAAGCTATGGTGCAGTGACTTCGGGCACGAAATTCAACCCGCAAATTTCACTGATCCTGAACGGCAACTACTACGCCGACAGCATCGACGGCGAAGGCGCGAAGCGGTTTGGCGCTGCCGACGGTATTCACGATGCCCACGGGCATGATGATGGCCATGGTCACGAACATGGTGGCTCCGAGCAGGGCTTCAATCTCGGCGACACCGAGCTGGTCTTCTCGGCCACGGTCGATCCCTACTTCGACGCAACCGCCAACCTGGCCATCTCCTCCGATGGCGATGTAGAGCTGGAGGAAGCATGGCTGCAGACCCGCGGCCTGCCGGCGGGACTGAAGGTGAAGGCGGGCAAGTTTTTCTCCGATATCGGTTACGCCAACAATCAGCACCCCCACCAGTGGGATTTCGTCGACCAGAACCTGGCCTACCTCAATCTGCTGGGCGACCACGGCCTTCGGGATACCGGGGCGCAGGTCACCTGGCTACCCGACTGGAACACCTACACCCTGTTCGGACTGGAGCTGCTGCAGGGCGAGCAGGAAAAACTGGGGGCGCTCGTCGAAGAGGGCGACCCATTGAATCTCGATGACGAGGAGAGGGGGCCGCGTCTGGCCACCGCCTTCGTAAAGGTCTCCCCAGAGCTGGGCTACAACCACGCCCTGCAACTCGGCGGCTGGAGCGCCTGGGCGGGCCAACATCAGGAAGAACACGAGGAACCGGTGGAGCATGCCCTGGAAGGCGATGCCTCGATGTGGGGTCTGGATAGCATCTACAAGTACGATGCCGGGCGCGGCTACGGTGCCGGCGACATCAAGCTCCAGGCCGAGTACCTGTGGCAACGCAAGGAACTGCATGTGGCCTACCACGAATCCAATGCTTCGATAGTCGGTGCCGAGCGCCGCTTCACGGAGGACGGCTTCTATCTCCAGGGGCTCTACGGCATTGCCCCGCGCTGGCAGGCGGGACTGCGCTACGACCGGGTAGGCGTGTTCGAAAACCGGAAGGAGAGCGGCGGAGCCACCCTGGACGAGTATGACGACTCCAGCCGCTGGACGGCCGCCCTCAGCTGGACGCCCAGTGAATTCTCACAGCTGCGCCTGCAATACTCCAGGGCCGACATGAGCGTGGAACAGGAGCGGGAGACCTTCGATACCGTCTACCTGCAGTACACGATGAGCCTGGGTGCCCACGGTGCCCATACCTTTTAGAGAGGAGTATGGCCATGCCACGACGCAAAATACCAATCCTTGTACTGCCCCTTCTGGCCCTATTCCTGCTCGGCGGTACCCACGCACAAACCCTGAATGTGGTCGCTACCAGCTCCTCCATGGGCGCTCTGGTGCGGGAGGTGGGGGCCGATCACACTCGCCTGACGGTACTGGCACCGCCGGACCGGGACATCCACCACCTGCAGGCCCGCCCGAGCATGATTCGGGATCTGCGCCGCGCGGATCTGGTGGTCGCCATCGGTGCGGAACTGGAGACCGGCTGGCTGCCGGTCGCCCTCCGGCAGGCGGCGAATCCGGCAATCCTGCCCGGCCGCCGCGGCTATTTTGAAGCTGCAGCACAAGTTCCCCTGGATGGCGCCGGGGCTTCTGCCGATCGGGCTCATGGTGATGTACACCCCACCGGCAACCCCCATGTAAACATGGATCCACTGCGCATGGCCGACATCGCCCAAGCGCTCGCCGAGCGACTCGCGGAACTGACGCCGAACCACACAGAGGAATTCCGCCAGCGAGCCGCAGCATTCATTCGGGAAATAAACCAGCATCTGCCGGGGTGGAAGGCTGCGGTAGCGGATGCGCCCGGTGCCCTGCTCTATCACAGGGATGCCGATTACCTGTTCGCCCGTCTGGGTGTGCCCATCCTGGGCTACATAGAGCCGGTCCCCGGCGTTCCTCCCACGGCCCGACATATCCGCAAGCTGTCAGAGCGGCTCTCGGACAGGGACGGGATGGTGATCCATGCGCCCTATTATTCATCCCGCGCCCCCGAAAAGCTGGCGCAAACCCTGGGCTGGAAACGGGTCAGCCTGACTACCGAACCGCCCCTGGAGGCGGACGGCAAAGGCTATCTGGCCCATATCGAGCGCTGGGTGGTGGCGCTCGCGGCAAACCGGCCGTGACCCGACCACTGCTCATGGCCGAAGCTCTGACGGCAGGCTACGGCGGACCGGTTTCCGGCCCGCTGTCGTTTACCCTCGCCCGCGGCGAAGTGGTCGGACTCTGGGGGCCGAACGGCTCCGGTAAATCGACCCTTCTCAAATCCCTGGTCGGCGGCGCCCGGATCTTTTCCGGCACGCTGTACAAGGCGAACGGACTGAACCTTGCTTTCCAGGACCAGCGACCGGTTCGCCGGGAGGAGATGCCGTTCACCGGCCGGGAGTACCTGCACTATGCCGGGGCCGATCGAGAATCACCACCCGAACGGCTCAGGTCCTGGCTCAACCGGCGTATCGATGAATTGAGCGGCGGGCAATTTCAATTGCTGAGTGTCTGGGCTGCGCTTGGGGGCCACGCCGACCTGGTCCTGCTGGACGAACCCACCAACAATTTGGATCCGAAAAGCGAAAGCCTCCTCATCGAAATCCTGCGTGCAGAGTCGAAACACCGCACGGTCCTGCTCGTCAGCCATGAACGTGAATTTCTCAGGGCAGCGTGCAGTCGCGTACTGGAGCTGAAGCCATGAATCCCGACGCACTGATCGATCCCCTGTTTCAGATCCCCTTTCTGGTCGGTCTGATCCTTGCCGCAGTGCTCCCGTTGATCGGCGTACTGCTGCGCCTGCGCAATGAGTGGCTGGCGGCACTCGGGCTCGCCCACTTGGCGGGCGCCAGTGCCCTGGCGGGACTCGCATTCGGTATTCCGGCGGTAGCGGGCGGGCCGATGGGGGCCGCCGCAGGCGCTCTGTTGAAAACCTTCGGCCGCATTCAAGGCAATACCATTTACGCCGCCATGATCCTGGTAGGCTGGAGCACCACCCTGCTCCTCGCCGCCAACACCACCCTCGGCAGTTCAATGGGACACGCCCTCGTCGAAGGGCAACTCTACTTTGCCGGCACCGCGCAGTTGGTGGCCGCATCACTCCTGATGCTATTGACCATCGCCCTGCTTCCCAAGCTGATGCCACACCTGATTCGAACGGAATTCTTCCCCGGCCAGGGGCAAGCCAACCATCGGTTCGCCTGGCGCTGGCATTTGGGATTTGATCTGCTGGTAGCAGTGGGAATGGCCGTCGGCACGGGGACCGTTGGCCTCATGGGCGCATTCGCCCTGGTCTTCCTCCCTCCCTGGTTAGCCTTCCGAACCGCGCCAAGCTGGCGTGGCACACTGATCATCGCGCTGGTAACCGGCACCCTCGGATACCTGATCGCCTTTGCCCTCGCCCTCTATTTCGATCAGCCCTTCGGACCGGCATTAGTGGCGCTCCTTCTGATCGGGATGGCATTGGTCGAAACGGCCCGAGGCCGTTCAATATAGGCAACCTTCTTATGCGTCGCCTCGCTGCCAACTTCTTCAACATCTTGGCCACCCGACCGAATCCGATGGACACCTGAATGCAGTTGGCGGTGAGAACGAAGTCGCCAAGCGAACCAGGATGACGAAATCGCTTCAGGATCATTAAAACGAAAACGGGTTCGGGGGACGGCAAACATGTTCGATGCAATGGAAAAGACCTGATTTCCATTGGACAAACACGATTTCAATGAGCCATTCTTCTCTATATGGATCTTTTCCAGTCAAAAAACGCATTTTGTTCAAGAAAAATTTTCTTTTTGCCTGCGTTTTGTCACACAATATCCGCGCCCATGATAAAACCGATTAGGGAGTAAGCAATGGCAGCAAAGAAAAAGAGTGCAAAGAGAGCGGTAGCAAAGAAAACGGTTGCACCGAAACGCAAAGCCGCGCCGGCTGTTTCCGCATCGGCTGAAATGGCACAGGCTCTACAGGCGTATACCGCCGCTGAAAAGACTGCTGATCAGGCCGAACGTCAGAGCGAAAAAGCCGAGCAGATGCTGGACAAGGTGAAGGCCCGCCTGGAAACGGCTCGTGCCAAGGCGAAGACACCCAACCAGGCTAGCGTAGTCAACGCCCGCAACGCTGTTCAGTCACGCCGTGCGGAAGTCCAGGAAGCCAAAGCGGCCGCCAGGCAGGCGGCACAGGAACTCCGCATCGCCAAGGGCCGACTCGACGCGGTGCGTAAGGTTGAAGACAAGCTGGAACAGCAGCGTCAACGGGAAGTAACCAAAGCACTGCGGGATTTCGACAAGAAAGCCGCTGCTACTCGCAAAAAAGGAACTGCAAAGAAAAAGACCTCGCGTCGAAAGAAAACTGCTCCCAAGACGTCATAAACCGCAAAGGCTGCATAGGGGGTGCGACCGAGGCTTCACGCAGGCAACGGTCGCCCCCTCCCCACCTCCCGCCCCTCGAATTTCCCATCACCTTTCCAACGACGCCCGGCTATTTTCCAAAGATCGGTCGCAGATCAATCCGGCACACCCGTAGCTAAGTTGGGTTCGTTTTTCGAATCACTTCAGCAGTCGAGTCAGGTCGGCCGCCATCTGTTCGACCGAATCGCCAGGGCGAAATAGCAACCGCGCTGCGCCGTTTTGGTCGAAGACATAGACGCCGCTCGAGTGGGTTACCTCGTAAAAACCATCCGCATCGGCCTCACCGTAGCTGAAGGTAGTGCGGTAACGGCGACTCAGCGCTCGCAATCGGTCCGGTGTGCTGGTAGCGGCGATGATCTCTGCCTCGAAATAACCGGCGAACGTAGCCAGCGTTGTCGGGCTATCTCGCTGCGGGTCGACCGAAACGAAGAGTATCTGCACCGCTTCGACCTGGCTCGCGGGCAGGCGCCGCTTGAGTGCGGCGAGTTGTGCGAGGTTGGTCGGACAGATGTCCGGGCAGGACGTATAGCCGAAGAGCAACAGCACGACTCGACCCTGCAGGTCCGCCTCGGACAAGCTCTCGCCATTGACAGCCGATAACTGAAACTCGAGCGATGGCATCAGTCCGGAGATATCCCTGGTCTGCCAGGGCTCGCTATTACAGCTGGCCACAAGGAGCGTCAGCAACACTGCGCGCAACCAAAAAAGCCCGTATCGCCACCGACCCGATGGGTCTTGTTTTCGTTGTGAGATTTGCGGCTCGCAAGTCACCGTCTGATCACCTTTCTCCCCCTTGTGCTCCGTGATCTCCGTGGCGCTCTTGACGAATTCGGCCGAGTGCCACCGACTCGTTATCGCCTGCCCTCTCGTGCGAACCGTCGCCCAGCTGCCGGGCCAGAAGAATCAGTACGCCCGCCATGCTCATCATCACCGCCGGTACCCAGATGATCAGTCCGCCCAGCTGCTGATCGTCCATGGGTGCAATCGGAAACGCCCGCCCGCACACATCGTAGACATCAAACAGCGACTGTTCGCTAAACGCGAGAGTAGCGCCAATCAGCATTTGCGGCGGAATGATCAACGTCAGCAGCAATACGCGGCTACCGAAGGTCAGATGGGGTGTCGCACCGGCCGGATTGCGGGCAAAGACCAGCCACCAGAACAGCAGCCCGTCCAGAGCCATGCTCCAGTTCATGATCCAGTAGAGACGGCGGCTCAGCATGGCATCGAAGTGAACGCCCGGTATCAGCCAGAAGGCGATGAGGCCGACAAACAGCGTGCCGGCCAGCCACGGGTTCTGGAAACCTCGATAGAGCTTCGCCACGAAACCTTTGGCGTGCCGATGCGCACTGCCGGATATACGGCAATCCGGAAGCGCAGCCGCCAGCACCGGCCCCGGTGCCGACAGGGCAACCAGAAAAGGGGCCAGGTGATGCAGCACCAGGTGCTGGCCGCGATGCGCAAAGAAGAGGTATTGGGAATAGTAATCAAAGTGTGTCTGCGTCACTGCGTAGAACAGAGCCACACCCGCAACAAAACTGATCGCCCGCCAGCGTCCGGGTGATCCCCCCCTGGCCAAACCGATGCCGTACATCAGAACCGCGCCCCCGATTCCCACCAGAATCAGTGGCGAGGCCTCCCAGGGAAAGAGCAGTTCGATGAAACCGTCCATGGCTTAAGGGCACTTCTATTCATCCAACGCGGATTCTGTTGGGTCCAAAATCGCCGAGGCCAAGGCGCGCTGCGCAGGCAAGGCTAGCTCCCTTGTCAAGCAGCGCAACGCCGGGATCGGCGATTTTGGGCCCAACCCTTCGGGCTCGGGACCGTTTTGCCCGCTGGACTGCGTTACAGCTCGCTCATGTGAAGCAATCACACATCACTCGCTGCGCCTTGCCAGCGGACAAAACGGCCGCGAGCAGAACCGTGTTGGATGAATAGAAGTGCCCTTCATTCGGCTATCCATGCACTTCAGGTGTACTTGGGGCGCTGGCGATTGGTAAGGCCTCGGTGTTGCAATATGCGCCGCGGCACGCACATCTGGTTATACGCGAGAAATCCCTCTTCTGCCTGCCCCGCCAGTTCCAGACCGGAAGGTCGCAGCCCCTTGGCGTGGTTGCGAATCGACTGCTCTTTGCCGGTGTCCAGGATCCAGCGTACCAGCGACGTATGTGGCTCGCTGGCGGCAACGCTTATGATGCCGGAATAGAGCAGCCCCAGTGTAACCAGCAGCTGAGCCGCCAACAGCATCAGCGCCCCTGCCAGATACTTCACCCGGACCTCCTTTTCCGAATGCGGGTACCCCGAAGCCTAGCAGGCGGCTCCCGGCAGCTGGCAGGCTACCCTCGGGAAGCGGGATTGAAGAATGCCCGGGCCGGGTATTCAGATGTGAAGGGCTGGAGACCTTCAGGCGAGTGAAAATCCGTACCTTGGGAGGTGTGTACGAGTCAGAACGGGCGCTCACGCTCCTCGATGCTGATATGCACTTCAGCTATGCGGGGAAGATATTGGCTCGGCATGTAGATTTTCTTGCCGGCTTCAGCGGCCTCACCCCGGCCCACCGTTACCAGGTCCTGGACATCATAGAGTGACTCTCCGTTTTCATCCACGAAAACGACCGAGAGATCGGCGTCGTAAGGAACCTCACACTCATTTTCGATGACGGCATGCCAGGATACGGAGGAGGCAACCTCACGCTCATCCACCTCGAAGCCGCTCTCGATAACGTGCAGGCATGCAGCCTGCGTGCCGCCCGAGAGAATCATCATCAAAATCGCTCCAATTAGCTGGCGCATAGCCACTCCGGTACGTTGTTTGCGTTGTTTAGAATAGCGGGACATCCGCTTCCATGGTCTGAACCTGTGCAATGGTTATACCAGTCGGGCAACAGAGCGCTAACGGCGGACCGGCGTCCCTTCAAAGCGGGATCCAGGCTTGCGTTGACCACCAAAAAAACGTGTATCAATATGACCCATGCGCCAATTTAAGACCATTATTCCGATACCCCGCTCCGGCATCGTGTCTCTGCGTGCCGCGCTGGTCGGGGCCGTACTGCTCCCCTTCCTTACCACAACGGCAATGACCGCCTGGTACAGCGTCGACTACCTCGAGAAACGCACAGAATCGCGCATGCAAGAGGACATTGAACTGGTAGCCCGCGCCATCCGTCTCCCGCTCAGCCATGCTCTGGAGCGGGGATATGAGCGCACCGTCCAGCGCGCCCTGGATTCGGCCTTCAGTATCGATCGGGTCTATGGCGTCTACGTTTACGACCGCGATGGTCATCCGCTCGCCAGGAGCGGACCCCGGGATGCCCCGATCGGCACCGACCGGGCCGCCCGAATTGCCAGTCGCGGGGAGACCCAGGGCGAGTTCCGGCAGGCGGGAAGTGAAGAGGTATTCTCCTATTTCGTGCCGCTGCCGGACAGCGGCGGACGCATCGCCGGATTACTGCAGGTAACCCGCCGGGGCAGCGACTTCGACAGCTATATCCAATCCGTTCGCACCCATACACTCACCGTAGTAGCCCTCTCCGGCTTCTCTCTGGTGCTAATCATTTTCTTCGGGCACCGCTGGACGGTGGGACGTCACCTTTCCGCCATCGAAGACGGTTTGGGCCGCATTCGCAATGGCGATTTCAACCATCGGCTCCCGCTAAGGGGCCCCCGGGAGCTTCGTATGCTCGCCGCTGCGGTCAATCGAATGGCCAGCGCCATCCTCCGCTCCCATCGGGAGCTTTCGGAACAGCAGCAGCGCGAAGCCGAACTGGAAGAACGCCTGCATCAGTCGGAAAAAATGGCCGCCGTCGGGCAACTTGCCGCCGGTGTTGCCCATGAACTCGGCAGCCCCCTGAGTACCATCGATGGCAAGGCGCAACGGCTGCTGCGCAAGGGCGACCTTCCGCAACCCGTAGCCGCGGCAATGCACACCATTCGGAGGGAAGCGGGACGCATGGAGCGAATCATCCGTCAGCTACTCGACTTCGGCCGCTCCAACCCGTTGCACCGCCGTCGGATCCCCGCCGACAAGCCCCTGCAGACAACCCTGAAGCAGGCCGCTTCCGAGGCGGCGGAGCGCGGAATCCGTGTTGTCTTCGACAAGCCCCCCGAGGGGCCGGAGATTGCGGTCGACTCCATCCGGCTGCAACAGGCCCTTGGCAACCTTATCAACAACGCGCTACAAGTAGCCCGCGAATTCGTCCGGGTTGCGCTGGAGTGGCATTCTGAAACCGTTCACTACGTGATCGATGATGATGGGCCGGGCATTCCCCCGGAATTGCGCACCCAGGTCTTCGAACCGTTTTTCACCACCAAGCGCGTCGGGGAAGGGACTGGATTGGGTTTGGCAGTGGCGCATGCCGCCGCCCGCGACCACGGTGGCCACATCAACATCGAAACCAATGCATCGGGAGGCGCCCGGCTGCGCCTGATTCTCCCCCGCACCGATATGGAGACCACTCAATGAATCCGGAAAAGATCGCCATTCTGGTTGTCGAAGATGATGCCGCTTTGCGCGAACTGATTCGCGAGGAACTGGAGGATGCGGGCTATCGGATAACGGAAGCCCCCGACGTTCCGACGGCCCTGCAGCGCATTGACGAGCTTTCACCCGACCTGGTGATCAGCGATCTGCGTCTGCCGGGGGAAGGCGGAATGGCACTGCTTGACCGGGTACGTGACCGCCCGGTCGCACCCGGATTCATCATCATCACCGCCTTCGGGACGGTGGAGCAGGCAGTGGCTGCCCTCAAGCGCGGCGCCGATGATTTCCTCACCAAGCCGCTCAAGCTGGATCACCTTCGACTCTGCGTGGAGCGGACGCTGGAGCGGCGCGAATTGCGGCGGCAGATTGAACACTACCAAAGCGTGCTCGAGAAGGGTGATTTCCATGGTCTGATCGGCCGGAGCAGGCCGATGCGGAATCTCTTCGAAAAGATCCGCCGCATTGCCCACGCCTCCGGCCCCGCGCTGCTGTTCGGGGAAAGCGGGGTGGGCAAGGAGCTGGTGGCCCGTGCACTTCACGAAGAGAGCGAACGCCGACACCGGCCCTTCGTGGCGGTCAATTGTGCCGGCATACCCGCCGACCTGTTGGAGAGCGAACTGTTCGGGCATGCCGCCGGGGCCTTTACCGGCGCCCAGAAGGCACGCAAGGGACTATTCGCCGAGGCGGAGGGTGGTTCGATATTGCTGGACGAGATCGGCGAGATGCCTGCGATGATGCAGTCCAAGCTGCTGCGCATTCTCGAGGACGGACAGCTCCGGCCCGTCGGGGTCGACCGTGAGACCCGCCTTGATGTACGGGTGATTGCAGCCACCAACCGTAATCTGGAAACCGAGATCGCGGAAGGACGCTTCCGCGCGGATCTCTTCTATCGCCTCGAGACCTTTGCGCTGGAGGTGCCTCCCTTGCGGGAGAGAGAAGACGATATCGATCTGCTCACCGCCCATTTCATCTCCCGTTTTGGAGCTGATTCGAATCCTCCGGTCGATGCAATCAGCTCGGCTGCCATGGCCCGCCTTCGTGCTCATCCGTTCCCGGGCAATGTACGGGAGCTCTCCAATGCCATAGAACGCGCGGTCGCCTTCCGCAGCAAGGGAGAGATCGATGTAGGGGACCTGCCCGAGCGCATCGGGCATCGCAATCCCGACCGTGCCCCTGACGACTCCGGCGCCATCCCCGGCCTTGGGAATGAGTCGCTGGCTTCCCTGCGCGAGGTGGAGCGGCATTACGTCCACCATGTGCTCGACCGGCTCGGAGGTAACAAACGCCGTGCCGCCCACCAGCTGGGCATCGGTCGTCGCACTCTCTATCGTTACCTCGAAGAGGACGGATGACCACATGGTCGACTCCTCTCGCTACATGTATCGTATCGGCACATATTATTCCGGGGTCCCCCGGTCTGAACCGGCACCAGACGCGGCAATTCATCCGGCACGCACTTTGCAACCCTTTCCAGCGTACTCATTGACACATGGAGATTCTGAATGCATAAGCCAAAAGCAATGAAATGGTTCATGGCTGTATCCGCAGCCACCCTGTTCACCGTGGCTTCCCCCGTACTGGCCCAGCAGGCGCCGGATGCCCCGCCCCCGGCCGGGCAAGCGGCCGAAACGCCCGATGATGCCACGCTCGAGACATTCTCCGATGCGTTCGGGAAAGTGATGAACCTGCAACAGGACTTTGCCAGTCAACTCGAAGGCATCGAGTCCGACGAAGAGGCTCGGGCAATGCAACAGCAGGTTCAGAAGCAGATGGTCGAAGCCGTTCAGCAGAGCGGTATGAGTGTGGAGGAATACAACAACGTTGCCACTCAGCTCGACCAGAACCCGGCGTTGCGGGAAAAGGTGATGGGCATGGTTGATTCTGCCCAGTAGGAGCCTCTCCGGGAATAGCGATCGTCACGAGGGCAAGACTGATTGAGTCAGATTTTTCGGTCATTTGAGGCGAATAGGTGGTTCTATTTAACGAAAATGGGCGGGGAATCTGGCCAATCAGGCTCGGCCGCACGGCTCCATGGATGGAGGAGTTAGAGCGAAGCCGGATGCCAGAGCCGAGTAGGTCCGTCTATTCTCGGACAGGCTCCTGGCCGTCTCCGGGTAGTCCCGATCGGCTGCGAAAAGCGGATTCGGCCTGATTTCCCGATCCTTTTTGTGAGTAGCCAAGGTTATTCATCTCGAGTGACCGAAAAATCCGACTCGTTCCCCGCCTCTCCTCGCTACGATCGCCTGAGTCCCGCAGGCTGCTAACAGCTGGAACGAAGGGCCGGCACTTCCGGCCCTTCGTGTTTTAAGATACGATTCACATCAGGCCGTGACCGCGACCAGCGTTACAGCGGTAGGTTCGCGGCCAGATACAGGGATACCGCTTCTATACTGCATTGGAAATTTCGAACCCCGACTTTTCAAAATAAAACAGTAAAAATCAGAGGAACTACTCACCCCCTCCGTCATTCCCTGTCACCCCCGCGTAGGCCGGGGGGGAAGGCGGGAATCCAGAGAACAGAAGCATGGCTCAAAATGGATCCCCGCCTACGCGGGGATGACGGATTTCCCGGGCCGTGCGCGATCACCCGGGCGAGCAGTTACAAATCAGAAAGCCAGTCCACGGCTTCGGGTTTCGGGACCGTCCTGGCAGTCAGGATTGTTCCACGGGCGCGGGAATTCAATGGTCGCCGTTACATCGTCGGGAACGGCACAGCGTTAAACGAAAAGAATTCCGCGCGCGATTTCCGCGCCTCAATTTGCTGACCTCCTAGTTCACGCCCTCCAGGGCTTTTGGTTGGAAATCTGCACTGCCAATGTTTCTCGTTTGGATCATCCTGCTCCCGCTGCTCGGTGCTGCGCTATCCCCTCTGGCTGCGCAGCGTGGTCGAGGTGTCGCGGCGTGGTCGGCCGGCAGCGCCAGCGGGCTTGCCCTGGCGCTGACGCTTTGGCAGGCACTGCCGCTCACCGCTGACTCCGAAGCTCACATCAGCTGGTCCTGGATACCGCAACTGGGGCTGAACCTTTCATTACGTCTGGACGGGCTTGCGCTGCTTTTCGTAATTTTGGTACTGGCCATCGGCTTGCTGGTAATTCTCTACGCCCATTATTACCTGCCGAAATCCGACCGTTTGGGGCGCTTTTATGCCCTGCTTTTGCTGTTCCAGACCGCCATGCTGGGAATAGTACTGTCCGACAATCTGTTGCTCCTGCTCCTATTTTGGGAGCTAACCAGCCTGAGCTCTTTTCTGCTCATCGCATATCATCCGCACTCGTCCGAGGCCCGCAAAGGGGCCAGAACATCCCTTATCGTTACTGCCGCAGGTGGCCTGGCGCTGATGGCCGGGCTGCTGCTGCTGGGGCATATCGCCGGCAGCTTCGAATTGTCGACGGTCCTCGCCTCCGGCGATCGGGTACGGGAACATGAACTCTACTTCCCGACTCTCCTGCTCATCTTGTTGGGGGCATTCACAAAGTCGGCCCAGTTCCCACTGCATTTTTGGCTGCCCAAAGCCATGGCAGCGCCGACGCCGGTATCCGCCTATCTGCACTCAGCCACCATGGTAAAGGCCGGGGTGTTCCTGCTGGCCCGTCTCTTTCCGGTCCTGGCAGAAACCGAGGCGTGGTTCTACCTGGTCGGCGGCGTGGGCTTGACCACCCTGCTGTTCGGGGCCTATACCGCCCTTTTCAAGCACGACCTGAAAGGGCTCCTGGCCTATTCCACAATCAGCCACCTGGGCCTGATCACACTTCTGTTTGGTCTGGGTACGCCCCTTGGGGCAGTGGCAGGGCTTTTCCATGTGGTCAATCACGCCATTTTCAAAGCCTCCCTGTTCATGGCAGCAGGCATCATTGATCACGAGACCGGCACCCGCGATATGCGACGCATCAACGGCCTCTGGAAATACATGCCCTATACCGCCACCCTGGCGATGGTCGCCGCAGCGGCGATGGCGGGTGTTCCCCTGCTGAATGGCTTTCTCAGCAAGGAGATGTTTTTCGCCGAAACCGTTCACCACGAGTGGCTGGGTGCATTGGACTGGCTTCTACCCACGGCCGCCACTCTGGCCGGGGTCTTCTCGGTGGCCTATTCGGTACGCTTTATCCACGATGTCTTCTTCAACGGCGAACCCATCAATTTGCCGCGCTCCCCGCGCGAGCCGGGACACAGGATCCGAATACCGGTAGAAGTGCTGGTGGCACTTTGCATAGTGGTAGGAGTAATGCCCGGACAGACCGTGCGGGGTCTGCTCGATGCAGCGGTAACGGGTGTTTTGGGTGAGGTACCCTACTACAGCCTGGCGCTGTGGCACGGCTTCTCTTTGCCGATGCTAATGAGCCTGGTCGCTCTTACCGGGGGGGTAGTCGTCTATGTCTTGCGCTACCAGCTTTTCAAGCTCCATGATCGCTGGTTGCCACGCGTCAGCAGCGAAGATCTTTTTTACCGGTTCTCAAGGGGAATACTGCGGCTGGCCCGCCGTTTTATGCAAAGCTTCGACAACAGATCGCTACAGCGATATCTCGCCTGGTTGATCGCTGTTGCTGCGATCACGGCCGCGGCGCCACTGACGAACGGTGTCATCCTGCACGGCGGCGCTGATCTCATGCCGATCGATGGAGTCAGCCTCGCTGCCGCTCTGATTCTGGCCGTTGCAGCCATCGCGACCGTGAGAATGCGCCACCAACGGATCACTGCGCTCATCATGACCAGCCTGGTCGGGCTTATCGTCACGCTGACCTTCGTCCATTTCTCGGCCCCGGACCTGGCGCTGACCCAACTCTCGGTCGAGGTAGTGACCACTATCCTGCTCCTGCTTGTGCTCTATTTCCTTCCGGGAGGAGAACGACTGGAGATCTCACCGCTACGTCGAGTGCGGGATCTGCTGTTGGCCGGCTCCAGCGGATTGGTCGTCGCGCTGCTCGCTTTTGGAGTAATGACCCGCTCTCATACTCCGATTTCGGAGTTTTTCCTGGAGAATGCAAAGCCGCTTGGGGGTGGCAGCAATGTCGTCAACGTCATTCTGGTCGACTTCCGCGGCTTCGATACCCTGGGCGAGATCACGGTGCTTGCTATCGCCGCCGCCGGAATCTTCATGCTGCTTCGCGGTCTGCATCTTCCGCTGCCCGAGCACGGTTTCGGCCGGCGGCAGTGGGCGGTCGATGTCCATCCGCTGATCATGGCGGCTGTCTCCCGCCCCCTTCTGCCGCTTGCCCTTCTTGTGTCGCTGTTCCTGTTGTTGCGCGGTCATAACGCCCCTGGCGGCGGATTTATCGCTGGACTGGTGGCCGGCACCGCCCTGATCCTGCAACACTTGGCCAGCGGCCTGCAGTGGACCCAGCAACGGATGAAGCGTCGCTACTTCACCCTCATTGGCGGCGGCGTGCTGTTGGCTTCGGCCACCGGACTCGCCTCCCTGCTCTTTGGACGGCCGTTCCTCACCTCGGCGGTACTGCATCTGGAGCTGCCCCTCATCGGAGAGGTAGAGCTGGCGAGTGCCATGGCCTTCGATATCGGTGTGTTCCTGACCGTGGTGGGAACCGTGATCCTGATTCTGGAAAACCTGGGACGCCTCAGCACACAACAGTCGGCACAACCGCCTACCGAACCGGAGGAGATGCGCTGATGGAAATCCTGCTGGCTTCGGTTATCGGCCTGCTGGTCGCCTGCGGCGTCTATCTGGTGCTGCGCGCGCGCAGCTTTTCGGTGGTCCTTGGCATCGTATTGATCTCCTATGCAACGAATCTTTTCCTGTTTATGTCCGGTCGGCTGGTGACCAACCGACCGCCCCTGATCACCGAAGGCGGCCCCTACACCGACCCCCTGCCCCAGGCATTGGTGCTTACCGCCATCGTCATCGGCTTTGCCATGACCGCTTTCGTGCTGGTACTCGCCCTGCGCGCCCGCGGCGAATTGGGCACCGACCGGGTGGACGGCCCGCGCCGTGGAGAGAAACAGTGAGTGAGATGCTGATTCTACCCATCGTCGTGCCACTGCTGGCTGGAGCGCTGCTGCTGGTAGGCGCCCCACGAAAACTGCACTGGCATCGCGCGATCAGCACAGGCGCTACCGTGCTGATGCTGATTATTGCCGTGCGCCTGCTCCTGCATAGCGGTGACGGCAGCGTCGAAGCCTATCTGGTGGGCAACTGGCCGGCCCCGTTCGGCATCGTACTGGTGCTGGATCGGCTGGCTGCACTGATGCTATTGCTGACGGCCATTTTGGCCGCCGGGGCTCTGGCCTACGGCATGCTCGGGACCGACCGCACCGCTCCCGGTTTTCATGCCCTGTTCATGTTCCAGCTGTTGGGCCTGAACGGTGCCTTTCTTACCGGCGACCTGTTCAACCTTTTCGTCTTCTTCGAGATCCTGCTGCTGGCCTCCTACGGATTACTGCTCCATGGTGGCGGCGCGGCGCGCACCCGCGCAGGCCTGCACTATGTCGTGATAAACCTGGTGGGCTCTTCACTGTTCCTCATCGCCCTCGGACTCATCTACGGAGTCACCGGAACGCTGAACATGGCGCATCTCACGGAACGGCTCGCCACGCTCGACGCCAGTGATGTGCCACTCGCAAGCGCGGGCGCTCTGCTGCTGCTGGTGGTTTTCGGGCTCAAGGCCGCGATACTGCCGCTACATTTCTGGCTGCCCCATGCCTACGGCAATGCCAGCGCACCGGTGGCCGCCCTGTTTGCCATAATGACCAAGGTCGGCGTCTACGCGATCGTACGGGTATTCGAACTCGTTTTCGGCTACGGCGATGGTCCACTGGCTGATGTGGCCGGTCCGTGGCTACTCCCGGCAGCCCTGTTGACCCTGGCCGTTGGCACCATCGGAGTGGTCACCAGCCGCGATTTGCGGAAAATGGTGGGTTATCTGATCATCGTCTCGGTCGGCATGCTGCTTGTGGGCATCGGCCTCGGTACCGAGACCGGCCTGACTGGCGCTCTCTATTATCTGATTCATACCACTCTGGTGACCAGCGGCCTCTTCCTGCTTGCCGATGTGATCGCCCGGGGACGCCCCCAGGGAAGCCGAATCGTGGTGGGTCCGCGCCCACCCGACAGCGCCCTGATAGGTGTTTTGTTCCTGGTGGGCGCGATTGCCATCGCCGGCATGCCTCCACTTAGCGGTCTTATCGGGAAGTTGCTGATCCTCTCCGCCGCACAGACATCTGCCTGGGCAGTCTGGATCTGGGGGACCATCCTCGGCTCAAGTCTTTTCGTGCTGGTGGGATTAACACGCGCCGGCTCCTCACTATTCTGGCAGGGCGACCCGGTCAGCAGTCATAGCCGGGGAGCCCTGCACATACTGCCGGCCGCACTGCTGCTCAGCGCCAGCCCGTTGCTGGTGGCCTTCGGAGGCACCGTTTCGGGATTCGCCGAGGCGACCGCCCTGCAGGCGCTCAATGGAACGGCCTATGTGGAGGCCGTTCTCGGACTGTCCCCCACTGTCCCCGGGATCCCGCAGGTGACATTGCCATGAGTCGCTGGATGCCGCACCCGCTGATGAGTCTGACCCTGGCGCTTGTCTGGCTATTGCTGGCGAACGACTTCGGGCTTGGGCAGTTGCTGCTGGGGCTGCTGTTTGGGCTCCTCATCCCACACTTCACCAGCGCCTTTTGGCCCGAACACCCGCGCTTGCGCCGACCTCTGCTACTGACCCGCTATTTGCTGTCACTGGCAAAGGATATCATCACGGCCAACCTTCAAGTGGCACGCCTGGTACTGGGCCCCCGTGACCGGCTGCGTCCGGCGTTCATCCAATATGAGCTGGAATTGACCGACGAGTTTGCTATTACCGTGCTCGCCAGCACGGTATCGCTGACCCCTGGTACGGTTTCCGCCGACCTCAGCATCGACCGGCGAACTCTGCTCATCCATAGCCTCGACGTATCCGATCGGGATGCCCTCTGTCATCAAATTCGCACGCGCTACGAAGCGCCGCTGAAGGAGATCTTCAGATGATCCTGCAGACCTCAATCGTCATCGCCTTTGCGATGATGAGCCTGGCCATGCTACTGAATCTGTGGCGTCTGGTACGTGGGCCCGACACGCCGGATCGCATCCTCGCGCTCGACACGCTGTTCATCAACACCATAGCGCTGCTGGTGCTGGGCGGCATTCACTTCGACAGCAATGTCTATTTCGAAGCGGCACTGGTACTGGCCATGATGGGCTTCATCGGTACCGCCGCCTTTTGCAAATACCTGTTACGCGGCGACATCATTGAATAGGTGATATCCCATGCTGATCGAGATTCTGGTTTCCCTGTTTTTGCTGATCGGCGCCGGCTTTGCACTGATCGGCTCCATCGGTCTCGTCCGTTTGCCGGACTTTTTCACCCGCCTGCACGGCCCGACCAAGGCCACAACACTCGGGATCGGCGGGATGCTGATCGCCTCGATGATTTACTTTTCCGTCCAAACCGGTCAACTCAGCTTGCACGAACTACTGGTGGCGCTCTTTCTGTTCATGACCGCCCCGGTTAGTGCACACCTGTTGGCGAAGGCGGCACTGCACCTCAAGGTGCGGTCGATACGTCCCTATCCGGTGGAGTCAGAGAACCGGGAAGGTCGTTAGCGATACCGGCAGCGGGACGCCGGCTGCCGCCCGAGTATCTGGACCGGTGCGGGGGATTTCAGTAGGCATGGTCCGTTCGACGAGCGTACCAAACAGTACAGTCTCCGGTTCCGGGCGACCATTCATTGAGCACGATCCGGACCCTCGGATGGTCGTCGCTGTAATCGTTGTTACCGTCCTGTTGCTGTAACCGGCTGTTGCAAAGCCGATTATTAAAGCTACCTTTTTCACCAGCTTCATCATGAACACGCGGTGGAGAGCCACCAGCTGCCAGGCAAGGGATTGCAGTGGACGATTTAGCCGAAGCCGATATACTCGGGACACCCCCCGGATCCGGAACGGGGCCGTTGTTCTTCGCACGCACCTCCCTTACCTCTCTGTTTCACCGGCACGGGCCGGCGACTTCCAGGTCCGCAGCACCCGCAACAACCGCACCCTTCCATTGCTTGGAATTGTACCCAGGGACGCAATAGCCAGAGGACGGTTTCCATCATGAGCAAACAGGTTCTGATCACCGGCGGCGCCGGTTTCATCGGTTCGCATGTGGCGGACCGTCTGTTAGCGAAAGGTTATCGGGTACGCGCACTCGATAACCTCTCGCCGCAGGTCCACGGCGAACAGCGACAGCGCCCCGACTACCTGGATCCCGAAGTGGAACTGATGATCGGTGACGTGCGGGATCCGGGTGCGGTCAAGCAGGCGCTGCAGGGCGTCGATGCGGTCTTTCATTTTGCTGCCAAGGTGGGGGTCGGACAGAGCATGTACCAGGTGGCCGACTACCTGGACACCAACGTTACGGCTACCGGTGTATTACTCGAAGCCCTCATCAAACACCCCGTCGACCGGCTGGTGATGGCCTCCAGCATGAGTATCTATGGCGAAGGCATGTACCGCACGGATGATGGCCAACTGGTCGAGGGAAGTCGAAAAACTGAACACCTGCACAGCGGTGACTGGCAAGCCTATGGTCCCGGGGGTGAACCGCTAAGCCCGGTTCCCACCACCGAAGATAAAGCGCCCTCCATCGCATCGATCTATGCGATGTCCAAGCTCGACCAGGAGCGTATGAGTCTCATGCTGGGTGAGACCTACGGCATCCCGACCACCGCCTTGCGCTTCTTCAATGTCTACGGCGAGCGCCAGGCGCTCTCCAATCCCTATACAGGCGTACTGGCTATCTTTGCCTCACGCCTTCTGAACGACAATCCACCGCAAATCTTCGAGGATGGCCTCCAGCGCCGCGACTTCGTCAGCGTTCACGATGTCGCCGATGCCTGCGCTCTCGCCCTTGAGCGGAATGAGGCCATCGGCCGGGCGTTCAATATCGGTAGCGGCCACGACGTTACCGTGACCGAAGTGGCGCAACGGGTCGCGGCCGCTCTGGATCGCGACATCGAGCCGGTGGTAACCGGCAAGTATCGCACCGGAGATATCCGCAACTGCTTCGCCGATATCTCACTGGCACGGGAACGGCTGGGCTTCGATCCGAGAATTCGGCTGGATGCCGGCATTCGCTCATTGAGCGCTTGGCTGGAGGATCAGAGCGCGGAGGACCGCGTTACCCAAGCCACCCGTGAACTGACCGTACGGGGATTGGCGCTATGAGGCTAACGGACGGGAACCACAAGCCGTTTGCCGGACTCGGGCCAACGGTGGGCCTCAGCGTTTTCTGTGCTCCATGCAATCAGCAGCAGACGAAGACCATGCTGGACGACCTGGAGTGCCTCGGTGTTCGTCACTTGCGCCTGATGGTCTGCGTCGACACCTGGAATACCACCGAAGGGCGTCGCTGGTACGAATGGTTTTTGGCAGCCGCCGCGGAACGGGCACAAATCCTTCCGGTACTGACCGGAGGCACGGTCGAGTTTGCCGAGCAAGCCATGCGCAGTTTTGCACCACATCTGGAGGCCGTCGAGGTGGTCGGCCCGACGCCCGGCGAGACTACGCTTCGGGCACAGCTGGCCCTTCAACACAACGCCCGACCAGTGATCGGCCTCGGCGTCAAAAACCTCGCTACCAATATCGCCGCACTGGCCAGCGCCGGGGCATTGGAAGCCGCCACTGCCGTAACGCTACACGGGTTTCCGGAAAACCTCCCGGGCTGCAAGGGCTGGAGCGCCCGCATCGAAGAGGCCGAAGCGGCCCTGAAACGTGCCGACTGTGACCTGCCGCTCTGGATGGCAACCGGCTACTCGGAACGGCTCTACGCAGATCGGGGGCAGCTCGAAGCCTTCGCCGACGCAGCAACAGCGCCCGCCGCCAGGGTCTATTGGCACAGCACCCGCGACCGACAGGAAACTTCCGATTCCAAGCGCCGTTTCGGTTTCGCTGACGCGCAGGGACACTCCGGGCTTCTGCTCCGTCTGCTCGAAGTCGGCGGACTGGATCAAGTATTGAACACGGTGCAGGCCACACGTTCCGCAAAGCCGACCAGTGCACCGGAACCGGTTGCACTGGTGACCGGCGGCGCCGGATTCATTGGCGCCAACGTCGCCGACCGGCTCCTCTCCGAGGGGCGGCGGGTGCTGATTCTCGACAACCTGGCACGTCCCGGCACCGAACAGAACCTGGCCTGGCTTCAGGAGCGGCATCCCGAACGACTGGAGTTTCGACTCGGCGACGTTCGTGATGCCGCTGCGGTTCGGGAAGCGGTCGACTACGCTGACCAAGTATATCACTTCGCCGCGCAGGTGGCGGTGACGACCAGCCTGGACAACCCGATCGGTGATTTCGAGGTCAACAGCCGGGGAACCTTGAATCTCCTGGAAGCACTCCGGGCCTGCCCCGATCCGCCATCACTACTTTTCACCTCGACCAACAAGGTGTATGGCGCCCTTGAAGATGTTGCGCTCCGGGCTACCGATAGCAGTTATGAGCCTGAAGACGGGACCATCCGCCGCTCCGGTGTGGATGAAGAGCGGCGACTGGAGTTTTGCAGTCCTTACGGCTGCTCCAAGGGGGCCGCTGACCAGTATGTACTGGATTACGCGCGCACATTCGGACTCCCCGCAGCGGTGTTCCGCATGAGCTGTATCTACGGTCCACGTCAGTTCGGCACCGAAGACCAGGGCTGGGTGGCGCATTTTCTGATCCGGGCTCTCCGCCAGCAGCCCATCACCATCTACGGCGACGGCCTGCAGGTTCGCGACGTACTCTTTGTTGACGATCTGGTGGACGCCATGCTGCTGGCACACCGGCAGATGCCGCAGATTGCCGGAACGGCCTTCAACATCGGCGGTGGCCCCTTGAATACACTCAGTCTGAAGCAGCTACTGGCTTTACTGGAGGAGCGTCAGGGAGAGCCGCCCGAGGTTCGCTTCGAACACTGGCGAAGCAGCGATCAACGCTACTACGTTTCCAACGTGGGCAAGTTTTCTCAAGCGACCGGTTGGCAACCCCGAATCCCCGTGGCGGAGGGAGTCAGCCGACTCTACGATTGGCTCACAGCCCAAAACGGGCTCGTTGTGAAACGGGAAAAGAGGATGGTCCTGTGAGGTATGCGCTTATCAATCCGCCATGGCGCTTCGAAGGCAGCATCTATTTCGGCTGCCACGAGCGGCATTTACCCCTGGAACTCGGCTACACCAAAGCCCTGCTGGAAGCAGAAGGTCACGACGCGGCACTATTCGATGCTCACGCCTTCGGCTGGTCGACGAAACTGCTGGCAGCCGCTGTGGCCGGTTACGGCCCCGACATCACTGTGATCGGGACAGCTCCCACCTACCTGTTCTGGCGCTGTCCGCCTCCGGAATTGCGTGTTCCACAAGAGGTGGCCGAGGCGATACGGGAGAGCGCAGGCCGTATTGTTCTGGTTGGTCCCCACGGGTCGACGACGCCACGTGCTCTCTTGAACAAGGTCGACGCGGACGCGGCGGTGATCGGCGAATGCGAAGCCACCCTGCCGCGCCTAGCCGACAGCAGCGACTGGTCGAGGATGGAAGGTCTTGCCGTTCGTGGCAGCGACGGCCGAATCCATATCAACGGCGGCCCCCGGGCAGTTGACATGGCATCACTGCCGGCACTTCGCTGGCCTCGCGAAGTGCTCCACGAACACCATCACCACCGTTTCGATGACAGAGGACACGGCCTCGGCGCCGAAATGGAGATTTCCCGGGGATGCCCTTACGCCTGCACCTTCTGCGCCAAAGACAATTACCGTGACAAATACCGGCGTCGCCCCCTCGAAACGGTGCTGAAAGAACTCGATGGACTCATAGAACAGGGTGTTGGTTACGTCTATTTCGTCGACGAAATCCTGCTCCCTGACAACGCGTTGCTGGATGCGCTCGAAAAGCGTGACATCGAGTTCGGCGTGCAGACCCGGATCGATCTGTGGAAACCGGACATGCTCGACCGCCTCGGTGAGGCGGGCTGTGTCTCCATCGAAGCCGGCGTCGAGAGCATCTCCGATGATGGGCGCGACCTGCTCAACAAGCGCTGCAAACTCTCCAGTGCGCAGCTGCGCGACCGACTCATCCATGCCAAAAAGAGTGTTCCTTTCGTGCAGGCCAGCCTGATTGATTCGGGCGGTGAAGACCTCGATGCCGTCGAAAGATGGCGTCAGGAAGTCCTCGAGTACGGCGTTTGGGCCAACAAACCGGTCCCCATGTTTCCCTACCCCGGTTCACCCGGTTACGTCCACCGCTTCGGCTTCCCGGATGAAAAAGCTTGGGAACGCGCCGTCAGCTACTACATTGATAGGTACGGCGAGTTTTCCGACATCCAGGAACAGCAGCCGCTGCCGCTGGAGCAGCTGGAGCTGCCTCGTCCGCTGTAGGGTAATGCAAGGGAAATCGAATGCGCATCGCGCTGTTCTATCACTCGGTCCGTTCCGACTGGAACCACGGCAACGCCCATTTTCTGCGGGGCGTTGCCTCGGAACTGATCGCGCAAGGGCATACGGTGCAACCCTTCGAACCGGAAGACGCCTGGAGCGTCGCCAATTTGCTGCAGGATGCCGGGCCGGATGCCCTCACCGCGTTTTCGCGCGTCTACCCCACCCTGAAACCACGACTCTACCAGCCGGCGACACTGGACCTCGAGCAGGAGCTGGATGGTTTTGATCTGGTCATCGTTCACGAATGGAATGAACACGATCTGGTGGCCCGCATTGGTGAACATCGGGCGCGCAATGACGGCTATCGGCTGCTTTTCCACGACACACACCACCGCTCCCTGACCAGACACGCGGACATCGCCCGGTATGACCTTCGCCACTACGACGGTGTACTGGCATTCGGTGAGGTGATTCGCGACCGCTATCTCGCGCACGGCTGGTGCGAGAGGGCCTGGACATGGCATGAAGCGGCGGATACCCGGGTCTTTCGGCCCCTGGTCAATGAGCCACCGGAAGGCGACCTGGTGTGGGTCGGCAACTGGGGAGATGATGAGCGCACATCGGAACTCGCAGAGTTTCTTTTCGAACCGGCATCCGACCTGGGCCTTCGTACCCGTATCCATGGCGTTCGCTACCCACGAACGGCACTGGAACAATTGGATGCATGCGGCATCGATTATGGCGGCTGGCTCGCCAACTTCGATGTTCCTCGGGTCTTCGCGCGCCACAAGGTTACGGTGCACATCCCACGGCGGCCTTACGTGGAGTCATTGCCGGGCATCCCCACCATCCGTCCGTTCGAGGCCATGGCGTGCGGCATACCACTGGTGACCTCGCCCTGGGAAGATAGCGAGGGCCTGTTTCATGCCGGGTCGGACTATCTGGTGGCGAGCAGCGGCGACGAAATGCGCCGTCACCTCCGTGACCTGATCTCCGATCCCGCCATGGCCTCGGAACTCGGCATGCAGGGGCACCGGACCCTGCTCGAACGCCATACCTGTGCCCATCGCGTGGACGAGTTGCTTTACATCTGTCGCGAGTTGGGAATGACCGATGTCTTTCGCAATCAGGGGGAAACAAAATCATGACACCCGGACTCGACATTGCCTTTTTCGGCTCCAGTCTCGTATCCGCCTACTGGAACGGGGCCGCCACCTATTACCGCGGGATCATCCATGCCCTTGCACGACGCGGACACCGGGTTACCTTCTATGAGCCGGACGCCTACGACCGGCAGATACATCGCGACATTGCCGACCCGGACTGGGCACGGGTGTTCGTTTACAAGCCTACCGAAGAGGGTGCATGGCAGGCCCTCGCCGATGGCGCCAACGCCGACGTCATCGTCAAGGCGAGCGGCGTCGGGGTCTTCGACGAGCTGCTCGAGGCTGCGGTACCGCAGATCAAACGTACCGATGCCGTCAGCATCTATTGGGATGTGGACGCCCCCGCCACGTTGGGTCGCATTGCCGCCGATGCGGACGACCCGATGCGCAAATTAATCCCCGAGTACGATCTCGTGCTGACGTACGGTGGCGGTCAGCCGGTCATCGAGGCCTTCCGTAAACTTGGGGCCCGTGAATGCATACCGGTCTACAATGCCGTCGATCCCGAGACACACCACCCCGTCGCACCCGATCCACGGTTCGATGCCGACCTGGGCTTTCTCGGCAACCGTCTTCCGGACCGGGAGACGCGGGTCGAACGGTTTTTCCTCGAAACAGCCGCCCTCCGCCCTGACCTGCATTTCCTGCTGGGCGGTAACGGCTGGCAGGACAAACCCATGCCCGGCAACGTCGACTACCTCGGACACATCTATACCCGGGACCACAACACCTTCAACTGCACACCTCGTGCAGTGCTTAACGTGAACCGC
The DNA here is from genome assembly GCF_016841685.1 of Thiohalomonas denitrificans. GTDB lineage: Bacteria > Pseudomonadota > Gammaproteobacteria > Thiohalomonadales > Thiohalomonadaceae > Thiohalomonas > Thiohalomonas denitrificans_A. The sequence continues at coordinate 16,990 of NZ_JAENYR010000023.1, read as the reverse complement.
GACAGTATGGCGAAAAACGGCTGGTCACCGGCGACCCGCATCTTCGAGGCCGCCGGTGCCGGTGCCTGCCTCATCTCCGACTGGTGGCTCGGGATCGAAGACTTCCTTGAGCCGGAGCGGGAGGTGCTGGTGGCACACAGTGCCGAAGAGGTTGCGGCTCATCTGGACGGTCTCACTCGTGAAAAGGCTCGCACCATGGGTGAGGCTGCACGTCGCCGGGTACTGGCGGAGCACACCTATTCGCGGCGCGCTGAACAGGTGGAGAGCATTCTGGAAGGATTTGATGCTGCCCGAACGGCGGAACTCGCCGTCCGGACAAGCACGGTATCAACAAGCGGAACGGATCACGTCAGTGGATCGGGTTTCGGTCCACCAGCTTGAAGAATCGGCTGGTTTCACCGCCCGCGATTTTTTCCTGGTAGACAAAGGCGAGGTTCTTTTCCTCGAACTTGTCGAAGAATTCATCCCGGGATGTGGGCGAAAGGCTCTGTTCTCCACTGTAACCCGGCCCAACAAAATCAGCGTTGGGGTTCGCATAACTCACCCCAACCTACAAGAAACCATGTCCTCGCACAGGCTCCCGGGCGGGTTCGGCACCGGAACCCATCGTTAACAATACGGAAACAGCCGGAGTACGAATGTCGAACAACCCCACTCACCCGGACTTCGCCCCACCGGCCCTGCCACAGAACGGCAGCAGCGCGGGAGCTGATTAATGGTGCCGAATGGGCTTCGCATATTGATGACCAGCGACACCGTCGGGGGAGTCTGGACCTATTCCGTGGATCTCGCTGAGAGTCTGAGCAAGGCCGGAGCGGAAGTAGCCCTTGCCACCATGGGGGCGCCGCTTTCCGGGCCGCAGTGGCAGCAGGTGAGAGGTATTCCCCGTCTGCAGATATTCGAAAGCCGCTACCGACTGGAGTGGATGGACGATCCCTGGGACGATGTTGCCGCGGCCGGTCGCTGGCTGAAAACCGTTCAACAACGCTTTCGTCCTGACATCGTCCATCTCAACGGGTATGCCCACGCCTCGCTCGACTGGCAGGTTCCCTGCATCGTTGTCGGGCACTCCTGCGTATTATCGTGGTGGCAGGCAGTCCACGGTGAGCCTCCGCCCCGGCGATTCGAACGGTACTACCGTGCGGTACGGCACGGCCTGGGCTCAGCCGACAGGGTGGTTGCACCGACGCGTGCCATGCGCAATGCCCTGCAAACCCACTACGGTCCACTGCCCGGCACTTGCGTCATCTACAACGGACATAATCCGGCGCTTTTCCGTTCGGGCCGGAAACGGCACGTTGCACTGTCGGTCGGGCGACTGTGGGATGAAGCAAAAAATATCGACGCCATTGCCAAGGCCGCGGGCAAACTGGACTGGCCGCTCCGTATCGCCGGTGAAAGCCGTCACCCCAATGGGTCGAACGCCCGTTTGCAAAATGTCGAACTCCTGGGATATCTGCCACCTGAACGACTACGCCCCGTTTACTCCGAGTCCGCGATCTATGCATTTCCGGCACGCTACGAACCTTTCGGGCTATCGGTACTGGAGGCAGCTCTCTCCGGCTGTGCACTGCTGCTCGGGGATATCGCCAGCCAGCGCGAACTATGGGATGGTGCCGCGCTATTCGTTCGGCCGGATGATCAGGAGGCGATCCAAGAGCGACTTTTCCAGCTTACACGGGATGGTGCCCTGCGCAGTCGACTGGCTACCGCATCTCGAAAACGGGCACGCCGTTACTCACTGGAAGCCACCACCGCCGCTTATGCCAATCTGTATACCGAACTGCTCGGCTCCCGAAGCCGGGAGCAAACCGATCTTTCGGCCTGTGAGAGTCCGCAAACCGGTGGGTCCCGTCGGTAAATGGCAGGGAACCACACAACCGAAAAGGAAAAAATTCATGAACGACCCGATGCGCATCGTATTCCTCGGCCTGTCACTCACCTCCTCCTGGGGAAACGGGCACGCCACGACCTATCGGGGCCTTATCCGTGAATTGGACGCCCGTGGCCACGACATCCTTTTCCTGGAGCGAAACGCACCCTGGTACGCGTCGAACCGGGATATGCCGGAACCTCCCTATGCGCGAGTCATTCTTTACGAGAATATCGCGGATCTGAAAAAGCGATGCGAAGCAGCGGTTGTGGAAGCCGACCTGGTCATTGTCGGCTCCTATGTAACCGATGGCGCCGAAGTGGGCCGATGGGTGCAGGAAAAGGCACAGGGTGTCACGGCTTTCTATGATATCGACACACCGGTAACGCTGAAAAAGCTCGAGCGCAACGAGTGGGAGTACATTTCTCCCGACCTGATTCCCGAATACGATCTTTACCTCTCCTTCACGGGCGGCCCTACACTGAGGCGCCTCGAAAGAGAGTACGGTGCCCCTCGAGCCCTGCCTCTGTATTGCTCGGTCGACCCTGAAATCTATTATCCCGCCACTATGGCACCGGCCTGGGACCTCGGTTACCTGGGCACCTATGCCGCCGATCGACAGCCCTCGCTTGAACGTCTGCTCATCGAGCCCGCGAGACGCTGGCCGTCGGGACGTTTCGTGGTGGCGGGCCCCATGTACCCGGATACCATCCGCTGGAGCGACAACATCACCCGCATCGAACACCTGCCCCCGGCCGAACACCGGCGCTTCTACAATAATCAGCGCGTGACCCTGAATGTCACCCGGGCCGATATGGTGCAGCTTGGCTATTCACCCAGTGTTCGACTATTCGAAGCTGCTGCTTGCGGCATTCCCATCATCAGCGACTACTGGGAAGGCCTCCAAGAACTGTTCGATATCGGACCTGAACTGCTGATTGCCGACACCCCGGTAGAGGTACTGGACATCCTCGAAAAAATCGATCCCGAGGAGCTGCGAAACATTGGCCGTCGCGGACGCAATCGCATCCTTTCCCAGCATACTGCCGCCCACCGTGCCGCCGAACTGGAGACCTACGTGGAGCCCCTGATTGCCAGCAGAGGATTGATTGCTCCGGAGCGCAATACGACCGCCGCGCAGCCGGGAGCAAAGCCGGTATAGATTGCCAGCAGTCTCTCAGCAACCAACTTTCGGGGGACTTCACTCTCTCACGAGCTTCTCACCGTCCGAAAGCATCCGCATGAGAGTCTCAGAATGGAAACAACGCCAACACTATGGCTAACCCTGATCGGCCTGGCGATTGTGTGCGTCGCGCTGGTCAATGGAGTGCTGCGGAAGTTACGGCTACCGGCGCTGGTAGGTTACATCCTGATCGGCTTCACCATACGCATGGTCGACCAGCGCTGGCCGCTGCTATCGCCGCCGGTGGAGCACGCATTCTCCCTACTTGCCAGCATCGGGATCGTCACCCTGCTGTTCCGGGTCGGTCTGGAGAGCAACCCCCGCAAGCTGATGCGCGAACTCCCGCTGGCAAGCGTCATCGGCATCGGCAACCTTGCGGTTTCCGGCCTGGTGGGCTTCTATACGGCCCGCCTGTGGCTGGATTTCGAGCTTGTCCCTTCACTGGTCGCGGCTGCAGCCCTCGTTGCCACCAGTGTGGGAGTGTCAGTGGGAATATGGCGTGAGGCGGGCACACTCGATACTACTGGCGGCCGCCTTCTGCTGGACATCGCCGAGCTCGACGATATCGTCGGCATCATCCTCATGGGCCTGTTGCTTACCGTCCTGCCCATTCTATTGGGCAACACCAACGGTGACCTTTGGGGCACCGTCGGCAGCGGCGCCCTGCTATTTTTTATCAAGTTTTTTCTGTTCGCCGCCGGCTGTCTGCTGTTCGCGCGATATCTGGAGAAACGGCTGACCAGCTGGAGTTCATTCGAGCTGGAAACCGGCCTGATGCTTCTGGTACTGGGATTCGGGTTTGTAATCGCCGCCATCGCCGGTTGGCTCGGCTTCTCCCTGGCCATCGGCGCCCTGTTTGCCGGACTGGTCTTCAGCCGCGACCCAAAGCCGTCCAGACCGAAGCCTCCTTCAACGACCTTTACGCATTCTTTTCGCCGTTCTTCTTCATCAATATCGGCCTAAACATCAACCCAGACGCGTTCACTGGAGGGCTGCAACCCGGATTGGTGCTGTTGCTCGCAGCTATCGCCGGCAAACTATTGGGTGCCGGTCTACTGGCGTGGCCGTTTCTTTTAGGCACTGGGGCGGTACTCATCGGCATCAGCATGGTACCGCGGGCGGAGATCGCGATGGTGGTCATGCATCACGGGAAAGCGATGGGCCCTGAGGTGGTGCCGGATTCGCTATATACCGGCATGGTACTGGTGACTGCTGCCACTTCAGTCCTCTCTCCACTGGCGTTACGGCCGCTGATCAGCCATTGGCGTCAACATCCATGATGCAGAGAGTGGATCGCAGCCATTCGCTGCATCGCTCTACGTTTATCGAACAGGAAACGTTTGATGTATAGAGTCAGCCATGACAATTGCGGTTTTTTTTAAATCGAGGAGTGGGAGCAAGAGGCTTTTTCCGATCTCCACCAGCAGCATGAGCTCCGCTACAGCTTGGAGCCGTTGAACAGCGATAATGCGGGCGACTACGCCGATTGCGAGGTCGTCTCGACCTTCATCTATTCGAGTCGAGTGTCGATACCACGGTCCTGCTTGACACAAACCAGCCGGAGATCAGAGTCGACCATCTGCCGGTATTGGCGGAGCCGCAATAAGAAAAGAAGAAGGCAATTTGTTGCACATTTCTCAATTGCCTCCTAACGTTTCAGAAAACTGGTTAGCCAGGGAAAGGCGATGAAAACCTCTACGCAAGCCGCTCTCGTTAGTATCGTGATACTGGGCCCCAGTTTAGCTCGGGCTGAGGCGGACCTCTCCGTCGAAAAAACAGCGATACCGGAAATGGCAGTCGAAAATCGGTTTATCGACTACAGGATCGTGGTCACCAACTTCGGACCCGACGCGGCCCAACGTGTCGAACTGGTCGATAATTTGCCAGAACAAGTTGCCCTCATCGAGGTCGACAGTCGGTGCGTTATTGAATCCCCCACACGGCTCCGTTGCCTACTCGGCAACATAGCCGAAAACGAAAACCGCATAGTACAGATCCAGACAAGGGCACGAGCGATTACCAACCTTCCGCCGGTCCAGCAGATCATCACCAATCGGGCCAGCATTGAACCTCGGGAGGACGACCCTGTCCTCGATAACGATGGGGATGAAGTCGACGTTGTCGTTGTACCGGAGGAGGACGCTGCCGATCTGAGTCTGAATCTCAGTAGCCGCATCATCGACAATGGCAACGTTCAATTCACCTTAGAAGTATTCAACAACAGTGCGCTTGCTGTCGATAACGTGACCACCATTTTTCGAATGGATGAAGTGGCGCTGTCGGAACTGTCGGAAATCAGTTCGACCCAGGGCAGTTGCTTTACGCCACGGGATACCTGTATCGGTGAGGAGTGTGAGGGGATCGAGAATAAACCGATCGAGGTGATTTGTAATCTGGGAACCCTCATCGAGACCGCAACCGAGCGCACCTTCATCACCGTTTCCCGACAGAGCACCGATTCCCTGAGCGCCACCGCTGAAGTGAGTGGAGATCGTGCCGACCCCAACCTCGATAACAACCGTGATACGGAAACCACCGATAGTGCTGCCGTCGGTATCGCTTTGGATCAAATCAGCGGTGGCTGTATCGCTTCAAGACTAGTGGCCGGACGGTCGATGGAGCGAGACCTGAACCATCTGCGCCGTACTCGGGATCGCATGCAACGTTTCGCATGGGGTCGCCGTTTTGTGGCGGCATATTATCTCTTCAGCCCGGCTCTATCACGCCGGGTTACTCGACACCCTCGCCTGGCCGCGTTGGCCCGCATGCTCCTTAAACCCGTTTTCTTCGCCGCCCGGCGCCTCTGATCCTGCATCCCGTGCCTGCAATTTTCTCCTTTTTGGAAAACGGCCGGCACCGCAGGGCTCTTACCGGACTCGTGCTCTCTACCGCCTTGCCGCTTTGTCGTCTACGGTTGTTTGCATGGATAAGGCGGCATGAAAGTCGTGCTTTCCGACACGGATATGTGGCCGACGACCCCCGAAATGTCGTGACCGTCTGAACAGGGAGCAATCCGTGAGTGCGATCGTCACACTGACCATGAATCCCGCCGTGGATCTCTCCGGGACCGCCGAGCGGCTGCTGGTGGGTCGCAAAACCCGTTGCGGGGTACAGGTCCGCGAACCGGGTGGAGGCGGCATCAATGTGGCCGGCGGCATCCACGCACTGGGTGGCGATGCCCTGGCGCTGTACGCGGCGGGAGGTCCGAGTGGAATCGAACTGGAACGGCTGTTGGAAGAACGCGAGGTAAAGCAGCAACGTATCGTTATCCAGGGCGATACGCGTAACGATCTCGCGATCCGGGAGCAGGCCACCGGAAAGCTGTTTCATTTTGTCTTTTCCGGCCCGACGCTCTCCGAGGAGGAGTGGCGCCGCTGTCTGGAAACCGTCAATGGGTTCCAGCCAGTACCAGACTACCTGGTGCTGAGCGGCAGCCTGCCCCCGGGCGTCCCCGAAGATTTTTATGCCTATGCCGCACGGGCTGCGACCGAGCGTGGTACTCGAGTGATACTGGATAGCTCAGGGCCCGCTCTGCGGCCGGCGCTGGAAGCGGGGGTGTTCCTGGTCAAGCCCAACCGCAAGGAATTCGGCCAGTTCGGAGTTCCCCAAGACGCCAACCATGATACCTATCTGGATGCCATGCAGGAGATGGTTAATGATGACCTCGCCCAGGTCGTGATCGTCACCGTAGGCGCCGATGGCGCCTTGCTGGTCAGTCGCGCCGGGGACCGCCTGCATCTGCGGCCACCGCCCATTGAAGGCGTCAGTCCCGTGGGCGCAGGAGACAGTTTCGTTGCCGTACTCACTCATCAACTGGCTTATGGCAGCAGCCTGGTAGAGGCGTTTCGCTACGGAATTGCCGCGGCTGCTGCCGCTGTTTCAACATCCGGCACCCAACTGTACAGCTCCGATGCCATCGAGCAGATGTATCGGAGCATGCTCGAATGAGGTCTTTTCTTTTAACTGTTCGGCCGAGTGATCATGCACGGTCCAGGAAATTCGCCGTCCCCGCGCAGGCATTCGTCTTCCCCGTGCAGGCATTCGTCTTCCCCGTGCAGGCATTCGTCTTCCCCGCGCAGGCGGGGATCCATTTGAAGCCATGCCGCTGCTCTCTGGATTCCCGCCTACGCGGGAATGACGCGGGAGTGACGCGGGAGTGACGCGGGAATGACGCGGGAATGACGGGAAAGTGACCAGTTACCGACTATTTCTGAAAAAAGGGAGAATTCGTCATGGCTAACGTGGCAATCAACGGACTGGGGCGCATCGGACGCGCCACCCTGAAACTCATCACGGACAGCCCCGACCTCGAACTCGTCGCGGTCAACGACCTGGGACAGCCTGAACAGCTCGCCTACCTATTACGCTATGACAGTGCGTATGGCCGCTATCCGAAGGAGGTGTCCAGCCGGAACGGTGATTTGGTGATCGAGGGCCATACTATTCGCGTATTCAACCAGCAAGACCCGGAACTGTTGCCCTGGGGCGATCTGGGGATCGACATCGTGTTCGAGTGCACCGGTGCCTTCACCAACCGCAAAGGTACGGAAAAGCATCTCAAGGCGGGAGCCAAAAAGGCGATCCTCTCGGCCCCGGACAAAGGCGGGGAGATGCAATTCGTGGTACCGGGTGTCAATGAATCCAGCGAAGACGTCTTCTCCACGGCGAGTTGCACCACCAACTGCATTACTCCGGTTATGGAGATCATGGGGCGGCGCATCGGTATCAAAAAGGCAATCCTCAATACCCTGCACGCCTACACCAGCTCGCAATCCATCGTCGATAGCCCCTCCAAAAAACTCGAGCGGGGCCGGGCCGGCGCCGCAAATCTGGTGCCCACCAGCACCGGCGCGGCGAAGGCCACGGCCAAGGTTCTGCCCCAGTTCGAGGGCAAATTCGACGGGCTCGCAGTACGCGCACCGATCGTGGTCGGTTCGGTAGCCGATATCACCTTTATCGCCGAACGCGAGACCAGTGTCGAGGAGATCAATAACATCTTCCGCGAAGAAAACATCTCCGATCGCTACAACCTTGTGCTTGGATTGGCGGACGAACCCATCGTCTCTTCCGACATCATTCAGGATCCGCACGCCGCCATTGTCGACTTGCGGATGACCCGGGTAGTGGATGGCGACCTGGTCAAGGTGCTGGCCTGGTACGACAACGAGTGGGGCTACGCCGCGCAGATGGTGCGTGAAGCGGAACGGCTCGCACGCTGATTGGCTTGCCTACCTGCGCTGTCATCTGGGATCTGGACGGGGTCATCACCCGCACGGCAGACACACACGCCCGTGCCTGGAAGGCGACATTCGACCCCTTCCTGCGGGCTTGGGGCGAGCGGCACGAACAGCGATTCGCGCCGTTCGCGCTCCCTGACGATTACCTCGAGCATATGGATGGGAAGCCGCGCCTCGATGGAGTGCGTGATTTCCTGGCCATACGGGGTATCACGCTACCTGAAGGTTCCGGTACCGATGGACCTCGAGACTGGACCATTCACGGACTCGGCAAGGCCAAGAACGCCCGCTTCCGGGAATTGGTCGAGAACGAGGGTGTTCAGCTCTACCACAGCACGCTGGCACTCATCCGCTCCCTGCATGATTACGGCATTTCGCAAGCGGTGGTCTCCTCCAGTAAGAATTGCGGATACATTCTGGAACGCTGTGAATTGCGGGATCGATTTGAGGCTGTGGTGGACGGCAATGACATCGAATAACTCGGCCTGGCCGGAAAACCGTCACCGGATCTGTTCACCGAAGCGGCGAAACGCCTGAAGTGCAATCCCGCTGAAACCGTCGTGGTCGAGGATGCGGTCTCCGGGGTCAAGGCCGGCAGGGATGGCCATTTCGGTCTGGTCATCGGGGTCGATCGTGGCCGGAACCGCGAGGCACTTTTGGCCGGGGGGGCAGACCGGGTCGTCAACGATCTGGACGAGCTGACGGCCGATGATCTACTGAAGCGGTGAGCCTGAATGCGGGATGCCCTGGCCAATTTCGATGCAATCGCCGCCGGTCTCGACCGCCGTCCTCCTGTGCTGTTCCTTGACTATGACGGAACCCTCACGCCCATCGTCGACGACCCGGAAGCCGCCATCCTGGAACCGGCTATGCAAGACAGGCTGAAAGACCTGGCGACGCGTTTCCGGGTGGCCGTGGTATCCGGCCGCGATCTGGAGGATGTGCGAAAGCGGGTCGGCATCAACGGCCTTTTTTATGCCGGCAGCCATGGGTTCGATATCCAGGGACCGGACACGCGCCTGGAGCAGCCCCGGGCGCGGGACTACCTGCCGGTCCTGGAGGCGGCCGAACGGCAGTTGCATGAGCACTTTGATGGAAAACCGGGAGTCCTGCTGGAGCGCAAGCACTTCTCTATCGCCGTGCACTACCGCAGGGTCTCCGAGGCGGATCAGCCGGCAATTCGAGAGTGCGTGACCGCAAGTGCCAACCGCAAAAACTTGCGCATAACTCACGGCAAAAAGGTGATTGAGCTGCAGCCTCCGGTGGCATGGGACAAGGGCCATGCCCTACTCTGGCTGATGAAAGCACTCGCAGTCGACCCCGATGCCGTAACGCCCTTCTATTTCGGCGATGATATCACCGACGAAGATGCCTTCAAGGCGCTACCACCGCATGGGGTAGGCATCCTGGTTGGAGGGCACGAGGGTCCCAGTGTCGCCCGATACCGTCTGGCCGATCCCGCTGCAGTGGCACACTGGTTCGACCGACTGCTGGCAAGTACCTACTGAATGGACCGGAGAGGTATGCCCGAACCCCACCACAAGACAGAACAGCGTATTCCCTGGCATACGCTGTCCGACGAGGAGGTACTGCAGCGCGTCGACAGTAACCGGGAGGGGCTGGATGACAAGGAGGCTCGTCGCCGTCTGGAGGAGCACGGCCCCAATTATCTGCAGGAGAAGCGTCAACGGCCCTGGTGGCGCCGGCTGCTGGATCAATTCAATAACATCCTCATCATCATTCTGCTCATTGCAGCGGCCGTCACTTCCATGCTTGGACAATGGGTCGATGCCGGCGCCATCTTTGCGGTGGTGCTCATCAACGCAGCGATCGGTTTTTTTCAGGAGGGCAAAGCGGAGAAGGCGCTGGAGAGCATCAAGGGGATGCTGTCGCCCCAGGCCACTGTATTCCGCAACGGCCGACGCACGACGATAGCAGCCGAAGAGCTGGTCCCCGGCGACATTGTCGCCCTCTCGGCGGGCGACCGCGTGCCCGCCGATCTCCGCCTTTTGAAAACCAGGCGGCTACGCATTCAGGAGGCTGCACTGACCGGCGAGTCCGAGGCAGTCAGCAAGCGCCCCGAGCCAGTCGACGAGAAAACGGACCTCGCCGACCGCAGTTCACTCGCCTTCGCCGGCACCATGGTGGTCGATGGCAGTGCTCGGGGGGTCGGGGTGGAGACCGGCCGGCGTACCGAAATCGGGAGGATTTCAGAGATGCTCGAGGAGGTCGAGCAGGTGCAGACACCGCTGCTGCGCCAAATCGACCGCTTCGCCAAAGTCCTCGCAGTGATGATTATCGTCATCGCAGCGGCGATGGCACTCTACGGTGTCCTGGTGCATGGCTATGACCTGGAGGAGATGTTCTTCGCTTCCGTCGGCTTGGCCGTCGCTGCGATCCCCCAGGGTCTGCCGGCACTGGTGACGATCACCTTTGCACTTGGCGTGCAACGCATGGCGCAGCGCAATGCGATTATCCGGCGATTGCCGGCCGTGGAGACCCTGGGTGCGGTATCAACCATCTTCTCTGACAAGACCGGCACTTTGACACGTAACGAGATGACCCTGAAAGCGGTTGTGCTCGCCGGTAGTGAAATCGAAATTGGCGGTGTCGGCTTCGCACCGGAGGGGGAATTTCGGCATGCCGGCGAATCCGGTGAAGGGGAACAAAAAGGCGAGCCAATCGATCCGGAACACGATCCCCTGCTAGGCCGACTCCTGCGCGCCGGGACACTGTGCAACGATTCCACGCTCGAGCAACGCAACGGGGAGTGGGTCATCAATGGCGATCCAACCGAAGGAGCCTTCATTGTCGCTGCCGCAAAGGCCGGCTGGGATCCGGATAAGGTACGACGCCAGTTCGAACGCATCGATTCCATCCCCTTCGATTCGGAGCGCAAGTACATGGCCACCCTTGACCGGGAGCCCGGCGGGAAGGCGGTCATCCACGTCAAGGGAGCACCCGAGGTCGTCCTGTCCCGTTGCGAGCGGCTGGCATCTCCCGAAGGCGATAGCGAGCTCGACCATAATGCCTGGAAAGCGAAGATTCGGGCCCTTTCAGAGCACGGCTTCCGTGTTCTTGCAGTAGCGGAAAAACCGGATGAAGGACGTGACACGCTGGAGGACAAAGACGCGGAAAGCGGACTGGTGCTGCTCGGCCTGGCGGGTCTGCTTGACCCGCCGCGTGAATCCGCCATAGAGGCGGTCAAGAAATGTCACAGTGCCGGCATTCGGGTAAAAATGGTGACCGGAGACCACGCCCTCACGGCACGCGCTATCGGCGGGCAACTGGGATTACAGCACACCGGAAGCGCCCTCACCGGCGCGGATATCGCAGACCTTTCCGCCAGTGAACTACGACAGCGTGTCGATGAAATCGACGTCTTTGCCCGCGCGGCTCCCGAACACAAGCTGCGTCTGGTCGAGGCCATTCAGTCCCGCGGTGCCGTCTGCGCCATGACTGGTGACGGGGTCAACGATGCCCCGGCTCTCAAGCGGGCCGATGTCGGAATAGCCATGGGAATTCAAGGTACCGAGGCGGCCAAAGAGGTAGCCGAAATGGTTCTGGCCGACGATAACTTCGCCACCATTGCCAATGCGGTCGAAGAAGGCCGCACCATCTATGACAACGTCAAAAAGGCTATCACCTTCCTGCTGCCCTCAAACGGCGGCGAAGCGATGTCGATCCTCGGAGCGGTGCTGTTCGCCACTGCTTTGCCAATCACACCGGTACAAATCCTCTGGGTAAATATGGTGACCGCCGTGACCCTCGGGCTGGCGCTGGCCTTCGAACCGGCGGAGTCGGACGTCATGGCGCGCGCCCCGCGCGACCCGGCGGCGCCGATACTCGACCGGTTCCTCGGTTGGCGCGTGATTTTCGTCTCTCTGCTGTTGGTCGGCGCCGTGTTCGGTCTCTTCCTTTGGGAAACCAGACAGGGAGAAAGTGTCGAAGTGGCCCGCACCCTGGCCGTCAACATGCTGGTAGCCGGGGAGATCGTTTATCTGTTCAATGTGCGACGGCTCACGGGGAGTTCTCTTTCCCGAAAAGGGTTGCTCGGCAGTCTTGCGGCGCTTTTGGCCACGGCACTGGTCATTGTTTTTCAGCTGCTTTGGACCTATACCGAACCGATGCAGTTCCTGTTCGCCAGTGCGCCTCTCGAGGCGTTTCACTGGGGCATTATCGTAGCGGTGGCGCTGGTCATTTTTCTGCTTGTTGAACTCGAAAAAGCCATCTGGCGGAAGATGCGAAAGAAATGAATCCTGAATTCAGGGACGGTCCACATGAACGATTGGGTGTTGCAGTACAACCAATATGAACCGGACCACGAGCGTTTGCGCGAGGCACTGTGCACACTCGGAAATGGCTACTTCGCCTGCCGCGGGGCCGCGGCAGAGGCGAAATGTGATGAGCACCACTATCCTGCCACTTACCTGGCCGGCGGATACAACCGTCTCACCACGCGTATCGCCGGCCACGCGATCGAGAATGAATCCCTGGTAAGGCTACCCAACTGGCTGCTGCTGGAACTTCGACCCGAGGGAGGCGAATGGCTCTCTGCCCGATGCGCCGACGTGTATCATCAGCATCTGGCCATGGACTCCGGCCTGCTGGTAAGGGAGATGCATTTCCGTGTCGGTGATGGTGTGCTCCGTTACCAGGAGCGGCGCTTTGTGCATATCGATGAACCCCACCTGGCGGCCCAGGAAGTGACCCTCACTGCCGAAAACTGGAGTGGGCAGGTTGAAGTGGTTGCCGCCATCGAGGGCCGGGTGCGAAACGAAGGGGTGCTGCGCTACCGTGGCTTGGCCAACAAGCACCTTACCTACCTGGAACAGGTTGCCGATGCCGAAGGCGGACTGTTCCTTCAGGTACGAACGACCGATTCCCGTCTGGAGGTAGCACAGGCGGTCCGCCTGATACTGAGTATCGATGGTAAAGCCGTGCCGGGAAAGGCAACTGCACATACGGAAAACGGGTACGCCAGGCTCAGCTTCAGTGCCCATCTGAAGAGCAGCCAAACCCTGCACATCGAGAAAATCACCGCCCTTTACAGTTCTCGCGATCGGGCGATCTACACGCCGGCACTCGAGGCCCGCAAAGCAGTGCGGCGTTGCCCCGGGTTCGACGCTTCGTTCGCGACTCATCAACGACTCTGGCGGCAACTCTGGAAGCACTTCGATATAGGGCTGGAGTTCGCCCCCGGCAACAGTGGCAATGACGCCCAATGTATACTGCGGCTGCACCTTTTTCACACCATCCAGACCGCTTCGCTGAACAGCATGGATCTCGATGTGGGCGTCCCCGCTCGCGGGCTCCATGGCGAGGCTTACCGCGGTCACATTTTCTGGGACGAATTGTTCGTCTTTCCCATCCTCAACCTGCGGCTACCGGAACTCACCCGCTCTCTATTGCGTTACCGTTACCGCCGACTGCCGGAGGCCCGGGCCAATGCCCGCGCGGCGGGTTTTCGCGGGGCCATGTATCCCTGGCAGAGTGGCAGCAACGGTCGCGAGGAGAGCCAGCGCCTGCATCTGAACCCGCGCTCCGGTCGCTGGGGGCCCGATCACTCGCACCTGCAACATCATGTCGGCATCGCGATCGCCTACAACATCTGGCAGTACTATCAAGTCACCCGGGACCTGGAATTCCTCTCCTTCTACGGAGCGGAAATGTTCCTGGAGATTGCCCGCTTCTGGGCCAGTATCGCTCAATGGAACCCCGCTCGGGAACGCTTTGAAATCCGTGGTGTAATGGGGCCCGACGAATATCACGAAGCCTACCCCGGTGCCGATCGGCAGGGGATCAACAACAACGCCTATACCAACATCATGGCGGCCTGGATACTGGCCAGCGCCCCGGAATTGCTCTCCCGTCTGCCTACCGAGCGCTGCGCCGAGATCCACGAAACACTGAAACTGGGGAAGGATGAGCTGACACATTGGGATAACGTCAGCCGCAAGCTGTTCGTTCCCTTTCATGGAGATGGAATCATCAGCCAATTCGAGGGCTACGAGCAGTTGAAGTCTTTTGACTGGGAGGGCTACCGGAAGAAGTACGGAAACATTCAGCGTCTCGATCGTATCCTCAAAGCCGAAGGGGATACGCCCAATAGGTATCAGGCCTCCAAGCAGGCCGACGTACTGATGCTGTTCTATCTCCTCTCCCGCGAAGAATTGGAGGAACTGTTCACACGACTCGGAGTTCACTTCGATGCCAACATGCTGCGCCGGAACATTGACTACTATCTGCATCGAACGTCGCACGGCTCCACCCTGAGCCGGGTTGTCCACGGCTGGGTTCTGGCTCGTGAAGACCGGCCGCGCTCCTGGCACCTGTTCAACGAGGCGCTGCAGAGTGACATATCGGATGTGCAGGGGGGCACCACCCCTGAAGGCATCCACCTGGGGGCCATGGCCGGAACGGTCGATATGGTGCAGCGCTGCTATACCGGACTGGTCACCCGCGAGGACGTACTCTGGCTTAATCCGACCCTGCCTCGTGAGGTGGCCAGCATTCGCCTGTCTCTGCGCTATAGAGGCCACTATCTGGATCTGAAGATCTCGAGGGACGGCGTGGAGATACATTCCGGGCCATCCCGTGCCGCACCGATTTCAGTCGGCGTGGAAGGACGAATGGAAGCTATACGGCCGGATGAACGACACTATTTCCCGGTGCAAATGCGGCGATAGCCCATCATTTCACAGCCGCTCATTGGCGACTATTCCTATAGGCATCCCGGAAACACTCGTTTCGGGACTTCAAACAATGGGATTGAGTCCATGAGCAATCCGCAACCGTCACTCAATCGTTCCGGCCGTTATATCAAAGACATGGTCTACGGCGCGAATGATGGCATTATCACCACTTTCGCCGTCGTCGCGGGGGTCACCGGAGGGCAGCTGTCTCTAAACGCAGTGCTCACCATTGGACTGGCTTCACTGTTTGCAGACGGATTTTCCATGGCCGCATCGGACTTCCTCGGCAGCCGTTCGGAACAGCACGCACGCGAAGCCCAGGGGGCGATGCTGGAGGAAAGCCGAAGCGCCCTCACTGGAGCTGCCCTTACCTTCACGGCATTCTTGCTGGCCGGCGCCGTGCCCCTGCTCCCCTATCTACTGGCTCATCGCGATTCGCCACTGTTCTTTTATGCTGCACTGGCTACCGCTGCCGCCCTGGCCGGGGTCGGTGCGCTGCGCGCCCTGGTGACAAAACGCTCCCTGACCTGGTCCGCGCTGGAAATGTTGGCGATTGGCGGCTTTGCAGCCGTACTCGCGTATGCTGTGGGTTATCAGATCAATGCCCTGACCGCCGTATAAGCCAGTCAGCGCGTGCACGGCTGACGATTTCTGCGAACTCAATCAGTGCTCTTCGAGGTCCGCCTGCAGCTGGCGAAGGACCGCCTCTTCACGCGCAGCTTCGATGCCCTCCAAGACGCCATCCACATCCGCGGGGCGCTCATCGCGCTGAAACTCTCCGGTCAACCGGGTATCCGGGTGCAGCTCGCCGTTCTCATAGAGGGCCCAGATCTCATGGGCGTAATCGGTGGCCATCAACTCCGGTGCATACCGGGCAAAGTGGGCGGTAATCTTGTCCACATCACGCACCAGCATGCGAAACGCATTGTTATTACCGGCAGCATCGACGGCCTGCGGAAGATCGATAATCACCGGCCCATTCGCATCGACCAGCACGTTGTATTCGGAGAGGTCACCATGAATCACGCCGGCGCAAAGCATGCGCACTACCTGCCCCATGAGGTTGCGATGGTACTCCACTGCCTCGGCATGGGTGAACATAATATCGTCGAGCCTTGGCGCCGCACTGCCGTCGCCGTCCGTGACCAACTCCATGAGAAGCACACCGTCGATGAATAGATGCGGCTTCGGCACACGCACACCGGCGGCGGCCAGGCGGTAGAGTGCATCCACCTCGGCATTCTGCCAATCGGTCTCCTGCTCGCCGCGCCCGAAGCGGCTGCCCTTGGCCATTGCCCGGGCGCGACGGCTGTTGCGCACCTTGCGCCCCTCCTGGTATTGGGTGTGACTTTTGAAGCCGCGCTTGTTCGCCTCCTTGTAAACCTTGGCACAGCGGATTTCATCGCCACAGCGGACCACGAAGACCGAGGCTTCCTTGCCGCTTTTGAGCTGATAAACCACTTCGTCGACGAGTCCGTCCTCGATCAGGGGTGCGATCCGCTTGGGGGTCTTCATGGTGCTCCGAATGATTTGGGGAGATGACTGCGAATGTTCACAGTACTGCAGGATAAAAGGGTGCGGAAACCGGTACTAAAATCCGGGTACGACACCCCGGCCGGCCCGGTGCTACTCGTCGGCATTCTCGGATGATTGCTCTTCGCCTTCTGCATCGGAAGGTTTGTTCTTTTCGACCTTACGTTGCAGCTTTTCCTCTTTTTTCTTCTTTTTCTCCAGCTCGCGCTGGCGTTTTGCGAATTGAAAATTGGGTTTTGCCATGCATACCTCACTGTCAGTGATTCATTGTTCGGGGCAGAAGCCTCGCCTCTGCCCTACGAACAAGCCTAGTCGGTGTCGGGCTTCAATGGATAGCAGCCCGACACCCGTCAGCAGCCAGAGTCCAACAGGCTGCTAGAGCGCTAGGCGCTCAGCGAGCGCCTCCGCCCGGCACCGGGACCGCCACGACGGGGACCGCCCCGGCCCTTCCCACCCGGCCGTTCGCCTG
>NZ_JAENYR010000143.1 GCF_016841685.1 Thiohalomonas denitrificans | reverse complement strand
GCGACGAAGTAATCTGGTGTCCTAACAGCGAGATTGCCACGTCGCTGTGGCTCCTGATGAACCTGCCCTCGCTGTCATTACGAGGAGCCTAAGCGACGAAGTAATCTCCTGCTCCCAAAACCCCAGATTGCCGCGTCGCTGGGGCTCCTCCTGATGAACTTGCCGTCGCTGTATGCGAGGAGCCTAGGTGACGCGGCAATCTGGTACTTGGCACTTCGAGATAGCTTCGTCGCTGAGGCTCCTCGCTATGACAAGAGGGAAGTTCGTCAGTGGTTCGGCGGCGCGCAGCGGCGGGTACGGCTCGTAATGACGGCTGAACGTTCACTACTGATTCGGGGCACGGAGCGGCAGGTGGCGCTCGCTTCAAAGTATGCGGTTGCCCTGCTGACGGCCATGACCGCCCTGTAGCGTTTCAGCGTTCTTGGTAGACTCCACCTCATGAGTGAGACACTGTTCACCGCGGCAAAGGCCTGCCTCGATGCCTGCGAGGCCGATGAAAAAGTTTCCTGCACCAAAGCGGCAGTCGAGGCTTGGCGGGCAGGCGAGTTGGCCTGGACAGAGGAGTGCGCAGCGAAGCCCATCGGCGAGCCGGGCCGGCCTCCGGGGCTGAAGCTGGTTAGACCCCGCGACTTGCCCAAACGCCGGCCCACGACGCCCGAGGGCAGGGCGGTTCTCTACCACGCTTTGACGCATATCGAATTCAATGCCATCAATCTCGCCTGGGATGCGGCCTACCGCTTTCGGGGCATGCCGCAACCATTCTATGACGACTGGGTTCGGGTAGCTGACGAGGAGGCGTATCACTTCACCCTGCTGCGCGATCATCTACGTGGACTGGGATACGATTACGGGGATTTCCCCGGCCATAACGGGCTTTGGGAGATGGCCAGGAAGACTGCCCATGATCCCCTGATTCGCATGGCGCTCGTCCCCCGTTGTCTGGAGGCTAGAGGGCTCGATGTCACTCCGGGCATCAAGGCCAGGCTGCTGGAGGCGGGGGATGCCGATGGCGCGGCGCTGCTGGACATCATCCTTCGCGATGAAATCGGTCATGTGGCCATCGGCGATCGCTGGTTCCGTTTCCTCTGTACGGATCGGGATCTGGAGCCCGAAACGACTTATCGGGCATTGACCGATGAGTATATGAAAGGACCTTTGCGCGGTCCCTTCCACCAGGAGGCGCGCCGCCAAGCGGGGTTTTCCGAAGCGGAACTCGCCTATCTGGAAGGTGTCGGGTGAGAAGAAATCCTTGCTCCGTATTCCAGCAGGCTGTTGAAAAACTCCCTCTCCCCGAGGGCGAGGGCTGGGGTAAGGGGCTCAAAGTTCTTTTGCGTCTTTGCGGTTAAAGATCCAGGCTGCATCCGGTGAATCGCTCCAATTGGCAGCCGTCTTCGTCACAGGTGAGGATCTCGGCGTGATCGCTCCAGTCGCCGAGCACGAAGCGCTCGACCGGAGTTCCGTCAAGCTCGCCTTCATGCCGCGCGGGCCGGTGGGTGTGGCCGTGGATGAGACGTTCGACTCGATATTCACGGAAGGTCGCGGAAACCGCCTCGGCATTGACGTCCATGATGGCGCACTCCTTGGCACCGGTCGCCTCCCGACTTTTCTCCCGTAACTGCCGTGCCAGTGCAATACGCTCCGCGGGGATCTTGGCAAGAAAATCCGAGATCCAGGCCGGGTCGCGCAGCGTGCGCCGCATCGTTTGATAGGCGACATCGTCGGTACAGAGTGTATCGCCATGCAGGAGCAGTGTCGGGATGCCGGCAATATCCTGCCGGGTGGGCTCTTCCAGCAATTCGCACCCGGTGGCCTGTTCAAAACCCTCGCCGAGCAGGAAATCCCGATTACCGGGCATCACACGTACCGGGATGCCCGCGTCGGTAAGGTGCCTCAGTTCTGCCAGCACCGGTTCGCAGCCGGGTGGGAGCAAATCGTCACCCAACCATACTTCGAACAGGTCACCCAGGATATACAGGGCGCTCACCTTTCGGGCCCGCTCCTCCAGAAAACGTGAGAACAGCCTGAGGGTCTCGGGCCGCTCTCCGGTCAGGTGCAGGTCGGAAATGAACAGGGTCGAGCCCATCAGGCCTCAGTGACTTCTTCCACTTTCTCGATGATGACATCATCGACCGGCACATCCTGGTGCTGGCCTTTGTTGCCGGTTGGGACCTCTTTGATTTTATCCACCACATCCATGCCGTCGACCACCTCACCAAAGACGCAGTAACCCCAACCCTGTGCGGAGGGTGCGCTGTGATTCAAAAAGGTATTGTCCTTCAGGTTGATAAAGAACTGGGCCGTTGCCGAGTGGGGATCCATGGTGCGGGCCATGGCAATGGCACCGCGCTTGTTGGGCAAGCCATTGTCGGCTTCATTCTGAATCGGCTCGTGGGTTTTCTTTTCCGCCATGCCCGGCTCCATGCCGCCACCCTGGATCATGAAGCCCTCGATGACCCGATGGAAAATGGTGCGGTCGTAGAAGCCCTCCCGGGTGTATCGCAGGAAGTTTTCGGTGGTGATCGGCGCCTTCTCTGCATTAAGTTGGAGCGTGATGGTGCCGAAATTGGTCTGTATTTTGATCACGTTTTCGATTCCTCGGTTGGTCCGTATTGTTCACCGCAGCGCCGCCGCAGCATGGCCGAATTCAGAGTCTTGGCACGTGTCGCGATTAGCCATTGAATCTTTCAGGCTCTTGGCGACTTTGCGGTGAATTCATGAAGGGCTCGGATTCGTTCTCGGTCTAGACGCCGATGCGGCTGACCTTTTCGATGATGACGCTGTTTTCGGGCACATCGCGCTGGCCGCCCCGGGTCATTGTGGCGGTGTTTTCGATTTGCTTGACCACCTCCATGCCCTCGACCACGCGCCCGAATACGGTATAGCCCCAGCCGCGCGGCGTGCGGCCGGTGAAATCCAGCGGACGGTTGTCGGATACGTTGATGAAAAACTGCGCGGTGGCCGAATGCGGATCGCTGGTGCGGGCCATGGCGATGGTACCGGTCTGGTTGCTCAAGTCGTTGTCGGCTTCGTTGATCACGGGAGCGCGGGTGGGCTTGCGCTGCATATCGGGTGTAAAACCGCCGCCCTGGATCATGAAACCCTGGATTACCCGATGGAAGATGGTGCCGTTATAAAAGCCGTCTTCCGCATAGCGCAGGAAGTTTTCCACCGTCTTCGGGGCCTTATCGGGAGAGAGCTCCAGCACAATTCTCCCTTCGCTGGTCTCCATCTCCACCCGCGGCTTGGTATCGGGGGCCGCGTTGGATGTGGATAGGAAGGCGCATAGCAGTAAACCGGTGAGCAGTCGCTTCATGGAACCCATCCTCACTGTGAACGAAAACGCCCATCATATCGGCTGCGGGGAGCGGGATAAAGGCGGCTTTCGGGAGGTCAGGCTAATCGCATACTTTGAAGCGGGCTCCACCCGCCGCTTCGCAGCCCTGAATCGGTGAGGAACGGGTAACCACGGGGCGCACGGGGAAAAAAGACGATCCACCCGATTTAGGGCACTTCTATAAATTTAGAGGTTCCCTTCACTTCGTGGTCCCCGCGTACCCGTGGTTACCCGATCTTCATTGATCGGGCCTGCGCAGCAGGGCGTACGGTTCGCAATGACATCCGCGTTCTCTCTCGAGTTGCTTGGTGGATGCGCTTCGCTTATCCACCCTACCTGGTGAGTACTCCGAACCACGGGGTTCACGGGGCGCACGGGGGAGAACCCGAAAAACTTATTTCACTCCGTGGTCCCCGTGTACCCCGTGGTTATCCGTTATTTACTGATTCGGGTCTCCACAGCAGGAGGATACAGCTCCTGATGAACTTCCCCCCGCTGTCATTACGAGGACGCCTACATGGATGTAAGTGGTAGAGCGACGCAGGATGCCAAAGCCGAGCCCCAGGCGACGAAGTAATCTCCTGCTCTCAAACCCCAGATTGCCGCGTCGCTGTGGCTCCTCCTGATGAACTTCCCCCCGCTGTCATTACGAGGAGCCCCGGCGACGAA
>NZ_JAENYR010000022.1 GCF_016841685.1 Thiohalomonas denitrificans | reverse complement strand
CCACTAGCCACTAGCCACTAGCCACTAGCCACTAGCCACTAGCCACTAGCCACTGCAGCTCATCCCCAACCCAGCTTGGCGCGGAGGATATGGAAGTAGTCATGATCCAGGGGGTGGATCAGCCGTGCTTCGTGTGACTTTTTCTTGATTCGCACCCGGTCCCCGGAGACCAGGCCCAGATTGATCTGTCCATCGCAGGTTACCTGTGCATGGGACTGACCGGCCCCGCCTACCACGATCTCGATCTCGCTTTCGCCGTGAACAACGATCGGTCGATGACTCAGGGTGTGAGGGCAGATCGGGACCAGGATGACGGCATCAAGGCTGGGCTGCAGGATGGGGCCACCCCCTGATAGCGCATAGGCGGTGGAGCCGGTCGGGGTGGACACGATAAGGCCGTCGGAACGTACGGTGTTGAGAAAACGCCCGTCCACGTAGGTCTCCACCTCGATCATCCGCGCCACGTCCCATTTGTGCACCACGACGTCGTTGAGCGCCTCGCTTTCGGAGAGCTCTTCACCGTCACGGATGATGGAGGTGTGGAGCAGGAAGCGTCTGTCCTCCTGGTACTCGCCCTTGAGGATGGAATCCAGTTTATCCTGCATTTGATCCGGAGAAATGTCGGCCAGGAACCCCAGACGACCCAGATTGATACCCAGCAGGGCGATCCGGTAACTGGCGAGCGAACGGGCGGCATTCAGAAGGGTTCCGTCACCGCCGACCACGATCGCCAGGTCGCAGTGCTCGCCGATGTGCGGCCGGCTGGCGGTGCTCATGTCATGGTCCGGCCACACTTCGGCGGTGGCCTCATCCAGCAGCACGTCGACATCGTGGCCCTGCAGATAATCCCGTAAGCCCCGGAGTGTCGCACCGACCGAAGCGTCCGCGTATTTTCCAATCAGCCCGATACTTGTGAACTCTTCCGCCATTGCTCCCTCCAAAAACTGCCGGAAACTTAACACGTTACCGGGAGTCCGCCAACCAGGGTACTGTTTCACGCTTTGCAGGCTGTTGAAAAGGTGTTTGTCCCTTCTCCCTTTTCCGCATGGCCCACTAGCGACAGCGTTAGCAGCCGACCCCCGGGAGTGCTAAAATCGCTGCTCCGACGTGTGGATCGGACGTAACTGAGAGACGAGTGAGCAACATGGCCGGTTACGAATTGACCGAACGTGCCCAATATCTCTTCAAGGCCTTGGTGGAGCGCCATATCCGTGATGGCCAGCCGGTTGGCTCACGCACCCTGGCGCGGGACAGCAAGCTGAACCTGAGTCCGGCGACGATCCGTAACGTCATGGCCGACCTTGAGGAGGCGCGATTGATCCGGTCGCCGCACACGTCGGCAGGTCGGGTACCAACGGCGCAGGGCTACCGGTTTTTTGTCGACACTCTGCTGACGATAAAACCACTGGATGAGGAGGAGCTTCGTGGCCTGGAGGCGCAGTTCGAGAGTGGAGAGGACCCCGGCCGGCTGCTCTCCTCGGCCTCATCCCTGCTTTCGGACGTCACTTCGCTGGCGGGTGTGGTCATGCTTCCCCGCCGCGAACAGGTGGCATTGCGGCAGATCGAGTTTTTGCCGCTCTCCGCTTCCCGTGTGCTGGTTATTCTGGTGGTCAATGAGCGGGAGGTGCAGAACCGCATCATTCATACCACGCGGCGTTATTCCGGCTCGGAACTGACCCGGGCGGCGAATTTCATCAACGAGCATTTCGCCGGCCGCACTTTACGCGAGGTGCGCAATCGGCTCATCCAGCAGATGCAGGCCGATCGCGAGGATATGGACCGGCTGATGCGTTCTGCGCTGGAGATGGCTCAACAGGCCTTTTCCGAAGATGACGATGAGGATGATTACCTCATGGCTGGCGAGACCAATCTCATGTCGTATGCGGAGATGTCCGATATGAAGCGTCTGCGCCGGTTGTTCGAGGCGTTCGGCACCAAACGGGACATCCTCCATCTCCTGGACCAGTCCCTTGCCGCCGATGGCCTGCAAATCTT
Organism: Thiohalomonas denitrificans; assembly: GCF_016841685.1. Taxonomy (GTDB): domain Bacteria; phylum Pseudomonadota; class Gammaproteobacteria; order Thiohalomonadales; family Thiohalomonadaceae; genus Thiohalomonas; species Thiohalomonas denitrificans_A. The sequence goes on along the minus strand of NZ_JAENYR010000022.1, from coordinate 45,680 downwards.
CATCGGCAATGAAGCGGGCCATGAGGCGCTGGACGTCTGCAGTATCGTTACTTCCCCCTACAAGGTGGAAGACCGGGTAGTAGGCGTGTTAGGGGTGATCGGCCCCACCCGTATGGCCTATGGCCGTGTTATCCCGATCGTCGACATTACTGCCCGATTGCTCGGCGCGGCCTTGAATCCCGACAAGTAGCCCCCTATATCTCAGGGAATTCAGGCGCCGTAGCGGCGTCGGGGATTCCTTTTTATTTTGTGAGAGGAAGCGGAGTCTGTACATGAACGAAGAGACCAAGTCTCCGGACAACGAAAGCGAAGAGCCACAGGCCCCGGAGTCGGCCGAAGCCACCGGGACCGAAGCGGGGCAGGAAGCGGGCCATGAGGATCTCCAGCTTCAGCTGGAGGATGCCCGTAACAAGGCGGATGAGCATTGGAGCCAGTGCTTGCGCCTGCAGGCCGAGCTGGAAAATACCCGCCGTCGTGCGGAGCGCGATGTGGAAGGCGCCCACAAGTTCGCGCTGGAGAAGTTCGCCGCCGAGCTGCTGCCGGTCAAGGACAGCCTGGAGATGGGTCTGTCCGCCGCCACTGGCGATGACGAGACGGTGGCCAGGCTGCGCGAGGGTACCGAACTGACGCTGAAGATGTTCAGCGATGCACTGCAGAAGTTCGGTATCCGGGAAATCAATCCGGTCGGCGAGCCGTTTAACCCGGAATACCACCAGGCCATGACCATGCAGGAGAGTGCGGAACATCCGGAAAACACCGTCGTGGCGGTGATGCAGAAGGGCTACACACTCAACGAACGGCTGCTGCGACCTGCCATGGTGATCGTCTCCAAGGGTTGAAACCGCGGCTATTGACCTTATGTAATGCGGTAGAAATTTCCGAGTCCGCAGCAGGCGGGCCCAAACAGAATCGGAGTAGGAGATTATGGGAAAAATTATCGGTATCGATCTCGGCACCACCAATTCCTGTGTGGCGGTGATGGAGGGCGGCAAGGCCCGGGTTATCGAAAACAGCGAAGGCGATCGCACTACACCCTCTATTGTCGCGTTCAGCAAGGATGACGACGAGGTACTGGTGGGTCAGTCGGCCAAGCGTCAGGCCGTCACCAACCCGGAGAATACCCTGTTTGCCATCAAGCGACTGATTGGCCGCCGTTTCGAGGAGGATACGGTCCAGAAAGACATTGATCTGGTGGCCTACAAGATCGTCAAGGCGGATAACGGTGACGCCTGGGTGGAGGCCAAGGGCCAGAAGATGGCGGCCCCGGAGGTTTCGGCCAAGGTCCTGCAGAAGATGAAGAAAACCGCCGAGGACTATCTCGGCGAGGAAGTGACCGAGGCGGTAATTACCGTCCCGGCCTACTTCAATGATTCCCAGCGCCAGGCGACCAAGGACGCAGGCCGAATTGCGGGGCTGGAGGTCAAGCGCATCATCAACGAGCCCACGGCAGCAGCGTTGGCCTACGGCATGGACAAGAAGCATGGTGACCGCAAGATTGCCGTCTATGACCTGGGCGGCGGCACCTTTGACATCTCCATCATCGAGATTGCGGAGATCGAAGGCGAGCACCAGTTCGAGGTTCTCTCCACCAATGGTGACACCTTCCTGGGTGGTGAGGATTTCGACAAGCGGCTGCTCGATTATCTGGCAGACGAGTTCAAGAAGGACCAGGGCATCGATCTGCGTAGCGATCCCCTGGCCATGCAGCGGCTGAAAGAGGCCGCGGAGAAGGCCAAGATCGAGCTCTCCTCCACACAGCAAACCGATGTCAACCTGCCCTATATAACGGCGGATGCCAGCGGTCCGAAGCATCTGAACGTCAAGGTGACGCGGGCGAAGCTGGAAGGGCTGGTAGACGACCTGGTGGCTCGCACCATCGAGCCGTGCAAGGTCGCCCTGTCCGATGCCGGACTCTCCGCATCGGAGATCGACGATGTCATCCTGGTTGGCGGTCAGACCCGCATGCCCAAGGTGCAGGAAGCGGTCAAGAACTTTTTCGGCAAGGAGCCGCGCAAGGATGTCAACCCGGACGAGGCCGTTGCCGTGGGTGCGGCGATTCAGGGTGGTGTGCTGGCTGGCGACGTCAAGGACGTGCTGCTGCTGGACGTGACGCCGCTGTCTCTCGGTATCGAGACTCTGGGCGGCATCATGACCAAGCTCATCGACCGCAACACCACGATTCCGACCAAGGCCACCCAGGTCTTCTCCACGGCCGAGGACAACCAGACGGCGGTTACCGTGCATGTCCTGCAGGGGGAGCGCGAACGTGCGGTGGACAACAAGTCCCTGGGCCGTTTCGACCTGACCGATATCCCGCCCGCGCCACGCGGGGTGCCGCAGGTCGAGGTCACCTTCGATATCGACGCCAATGGCATTCTGCACGTCTCCGCCAAGGACAAGGGCACCGGCAAGGAGCAGAAGATCGTTATCAAGGCCTCGTCCGGCCTGTCCGATGAAGAGGTCGACAAGATGGTCAAGGACGCCGAAGCTCATAAGGCCGACGACCAGAAATTCCATGATTTGGTGACGGCGCGTAATCAGGCGGACAGCATGATTAACGCCACCCGCAAGTCCATGCACGAGCTGGGCGACAAGCTGGAGGCGGACGAAAAGGAGAAGATCGAGGCCGCCATTACCGAGCTTGAGGAGGCCATGAAGGGGGATGACAAGGATGCCATCGAGTCCAAGACCCAGGCCCTGGCCGAGGCCTCCGGTAAAATGGCTGAGCGTCTCTATGCCGAAAAGGGTGAGGCCGGCGCCGCGGGTGAAGGTGGCGAGCAAGCGGCCGGTGGCGAACCGAAGGGCGGTGATGATGTGGTCGACGCCGAATTCGAGGAAGTCGACGACAATAAGAAGTAGACTGCAGCCCCAAAGGCTGCTAGCCGACCCCTCCAACTCATACCACGGGGGGCACGGGGAGCATGGGGAATTTTAACCCCGTGCTCTCCGTGCTCCCCGTGGTTTTGAACGATTCAGGATTATGGCAAAACGCGACTATTACGAAGTGCTCGGCATTCAGCGCAATGCCACGGAGGCCGAAATCAAAAAGGCCTTCAAACGCATGGCGATGAAGTTCCATCCGGACCGGAATCCGGATGATGCCGAGGCGGAAAACAAGTTCAAGGAGTCCAGAGAGGCCTACGACGTTCTGGCCGACGCACAGAAGCGCGCCGCCTACGATCAGTTTGGCCATGCCGGTCTCGAGGGCGGCATGGGTGGTGGTCCCGGCGGAGCGGGTGGTTTTGGTGGCGGGGCCAACTTCTCCGATATCTTCGGGGATGTCTTTGGCGACATCTTCGGGGGCGGAGCCCGCGGCGGTAGCCGCGCCTTCCGGGGTGCCGATCTGCGTTACAACCTGGAACTCTCTCTGGAGGATGCGGTTCAGGGCACGTCCGTCAAGATCCGTATCCCCACCCTGGTGGAATGCGAAGTGTGCGAAGGCTCCGGGGCCCGCAAGGGAAGCAGCCCGACCACCTGTCCCACCTGCCAGGGGCATGGCCAGGTGCGCATGCAGCAGGGCTTTTTCTCTATCCAGCAGGCTTGCCCACGCTGTCACGGCAGCGGCCAGATTATCACCGACCCTTGTCCCTCCTGCCACGGCCAGGGCCGGGTAGAGCAGCAGAAAACCCTTTCCGTCAAGGTGCCGCCGGGAGTGGATACGGGCGATCGGATCCGTTTGGGCGGCGAGGGTGAACCGGGTGAAAACGGGGGTCCTCCGGGCGATCTCTACGTTCAGATCAGCGTTAAACCGCACTCGATCTTCCGGCGCGATGGTGCAGATCTCTCTTGCGAGGTTCCGATAGCGTTTACGACTGCGGCTCTGGGTGGTGAACTGGATGTCCCGACCCTGAACGGACGGGTCAAGCTGAAGGTGCCGCCGGAGACCCAGACCGGCAAGCAGTTCCGTTTGCGGGGCAAGGGCGTCAAATCAGTTCGTGGCGGCCATGTCGGTGACCTGCTGTGCCGGGTGGTGGTGGAAACTCCCGTGAATCTCACCGAGGAGCAGAAGGAGCTTCTCTACGCGTTCGACGAGAGCATGCGTGAAGGTGACAGCAAGCATAGCCCGAAGCACCATTCCTGGCTGGACGGGGTCCGAAAATTCTTTGAGGAAATGAAGTTTTAGCGGTCTGGTCCGACAGGTGGCGGCTGGTCAATAAAAAGGCCCGGGCAATGCCCGGGCCTTTCACCACTCCCTGGCTCCTTCCGTGGGCCTTTTTCGTTCTCCTGTTGGGCTCGCTTCTTCCTTCCCTGGGATCACATCCGTGGCACTGCCCCTCCCTGCGTCGCAATCCCTCGCGTTCTTTCGTCCTTGTGCCGGTTCCTGGCAGGATTCAACGTCCACCGTACCGCCTTGTACCTTGTCTCGGGGCCCTCCTGTCCCGTCTCCTCCCTGGAACTTCCTCTTCCTTGTGGGTGAGCATTGTCTTCCTGACTCCTTGAAAAGTCTGTCGGACAAACCTGAAAGTCTTGTAGGGAATTACTTACACGTTAGGGAGCGGCAGGGGCGGCGGCGAGGTGGCGGATGTAATGGATAGGGCCCGCCTATATAATAAACGGAAATTCTCAGGGGGGATTTGTCTTGAACCCGCATCGTTCCGTAGCGAAGTTGATTCGCAAAACGACGCGGTCAGAGTAGGTATGTTGTAGACTCTTTGGCCGAAACGGCAAACCGGATGAAGAGTCCAGGTGTGAAGGAGAATGGGATGAGTCAGAAAGAGAGTATTCGTCCGGGACGGAAACTCGATCGTGCAAGACGGCGCCTGCTTACGGCAGCTGTGGCAGCGGGGGCCGGCCTCGGGCTCTTTGGCCGGCAGGCGAGTGCTCAGGAGACGGATAGCATCGATGACCTGCACTTTCCGGGCGACGAGCCTGAGCACAAGCTGCTTTTTCAGCTGAACAAGGCCGATCCCGGCTATCAGGAACACGTGTTGTTTTCGGTGGGGGCCGTTCTTCGCAAGTATGGGGACAACGTGAAAATCGTCGTGGTGGCCTTTGCTGAGGGGATCCACGTTCTCGCCAGGGAACCCCTACGGCCGGTGAGTGAGGAGATCCAGTCGCGAGTCTCCAGCCTTGCCCAGTATGGCGTCGAATTCCACGCCTGTGGCAATACGCTCAAGTCCCTCAACTGGGATGAAAGCGACGTGGTGGACTTTGCGCAGGTGGTGGAGGTTGGCGCCGCTGATATGATGGAACTTCAGGAGCAGGGGTATTCCTACATCAGTTGGTGAATCCCAGTTCCAGAAGTCTGTCCGAGAATAGACTGACCTACTCGGCTCTGGCATCCTGCTTCGCTCTAACTCCTCCATCCATGGAGTCGTGCGGCCAAGCCTGATTGGCCAGGTTTCCCGCTCATTTTTGATTTACCTCAAATGACCGAAAAATCTGACTCAATCAGTCTTGCTCTCGTGACGCCCGCTATTCTCAAACAGGCTCCACTGAGAACACGGAGTGGAGAGCGGACGCTCGCCCTGTTCTCTGTGTGCATAACTGTCAGAACAAGAAGGTAGATCGTTGATGATTCGCATTGGGGTAACCGGCGCCGGCGGGCGTATGGGCAAGACGCTGGTCGAAGCTGTTCAGCAGACCGACGGCGTTGAATTGAGTGCCGCTATCGAACGGGCGGGTAGCTCCCTGGTGGGTACGGATGCCGGCGAGCTGGCCGGGGTCGGCAAGCTGGGCGTTACCGTCGTGGATGATCTTGCCAGTGTGGTCGGCGAGATTGATGTCGTGATCGATTTTACGCTTCCCGAACCGACCGAAAGGCATCTGGCGATCTGCAGGCAGGCGGGAATCCGCATCGTGATCGGCACTACCGGTCTCGATGACTCGAATAAACGGGCAGTCGCCGACGCCGGCAGGGATATTGGCGTGGTCTTCGCTCCCAACATGAGCGTGGGGGTAAACCTCTCCCTCAAGCTGCTGGAGATGGCTGCTCGGGTCCTGGGGGATGATGTCGATATCGAGGTCATCGAGGCGCATCACCGCCATAAGGTGGATGCACCCTCCGGCACCGCGCTACGCATGGGTGAGGTGATTGCCGACACGCTGGGGAGAGATCTGAAGGAGTGCGCTGTCTATGGCCGTGAAGGACGTACGGGGGAACGCGACCGCAAGACCATCGGCTTTGAAACCATTCGTGCCGGGGATATCGTCGGTGAGCACACCGTGATGTTTGCGGGCCCGGGGGAGCGCATTGAGATCACCCACAAAGCCTCCAGTCGCATGACCTTCGCCAAGGGGGCTGTACGCGCCGCAAAGTGGATTATGGAGGCGGATAACGGCGTATTCGACATGCAGGATGTGCTCGGTCTGAAGGCATAGGAGCTAGTGGTCCCGGTATCGATTAGCCACAGTGCTAACAGAGGCCACAGGGCCGAAGAATTCCGTGGGGCTCTGTGAGCTCTATGGCCTAACCAATTATCCAGTCTGTTTATTCCCTGGCTGGCCTCCCGGGGTAAACGCATACTCACAAGCTTGGTGCTTGGCGAGCCACGACCTGATATCAAGCACTTGCATCACTCGTTTCAAAGTAGGCGGTTGCCCTGATGGCCTCCTGCGGTCATGGACAGATTTACGGCCGATGCAGTACAATCGCGTCCCACCTGAACAACGGCTAAAAGCGTTGTCTAATCACCGAGCTTTCTAAGCGGGAAGGGTCGACTCGGCCCCTCCCGCTTCGCATGTCTAAACATTGGAGGTCATCACCTTGCGGCAACCGGCGCTGCTGGCTCTTGAAGACGGCACCCTCTTCTGGGGCGAGTCCATCGGTATTGAGGGGCAGACCGTCGGTGAGGTGGTCTTCAATACCGCGATGACGGGGTATCAGGAGATCCTCACCGATCCTTCTTACTACAAACAGATCGTTACCCTGACCTATCCGCACATTGGCAATACTGGCACCAATGCCGAAGACGAGGAGTCGGGCCATGTCTTCACCAGTGGCCTGGTCATTCGCGATCTGCCACTGCTTATGAGCAACTGGCGCAGCGAGCTACCGCTTGACCAGTATCTGCGCAAGAACAAGGTGGTGGGTATCGCCGACATCGATACCCGCAGGCTGACACGTATCCTGCGTGAGAAAGGCGCCCAGAACGGCTGTATCATGGCCGGCGAACATATCGATGCGAATACTGCCCTGGCGGCGGCGCGTGGTTTTCCGGGGCTGAAGGGGATGGACCTTGCCAAAGAGGTGTCCACCCATCAGCCCTACGAATGGGCACAGGCGAGCTGGAGTCTCGAACGCGGATTGCCGGGTCATCCCGATGCGCCGATTGAAGAGGCGCTGCCCTATCACGTGGTCACCTGGGATTATGGCATCAAGCGCAACATCCTCCGCATGCTGGTGGATCGTGGTTGCCGTATTACGGTCGTTCCGGCCGAGACCCCGGTTGAGAAGGTGATGGAACTAAAGCCTGATGGCGTATTCCTCTCCAATGGACCGGGCGACCCGGAACCGTGCGACTACGCGATTCGGGCCATTCAGAAGGTTCTGGATGCCGGGATTCCCACCTACGGCATCTGTCTCGGCCACCAATTGCTGGCCCTGGCCAGCGGGGCGAAGACCGAAAAGATGAAGTTTGGGCATCACGGCGCCAACCATCCGGTGCAGGACCTGGAGACCAGACAGGTGATGATCACCAGTCAGAATCACGGCTTCTCCGTGGATGAAGCTAGTCTTCCGGCCAACCTGAAGGCTACCCATCGTTCGCTGTTCGACGGTTCCCTCCAGGGTATTCACCGCACCGACTGTCCGGCGTTCAGTTTTCAGGGTCATCCGGAGGCGAGCCCCGGCCCGCGTGATGTGGCGCCCCTTTTCGATCACTTCATCGATTTGATGAAGGGAGCAAAATAGTGATTAAACCACGGAGAACACGGGGGCCACGGGGAAAATCCCTTCCCCGTAAATCCCCGTGTTCCCCGTGATCCCCGTGGTGAATTGATAGAACTATGCCCAAACGCACTGACTTAAACAGCATTCTGATCATCGGCGCCGGTCCTATCGTGATTGGACAGGCGTGTGAGTTCGACTATTCCGGGGCCCAGGCCTGCAAGGCGCTGCGGGAGGAGGGTTACCGGGTGATTCTGGTCAACTCCAATCCGGCCACGATAATGACCGACCCGGAGATGGCCGATGCCACCTACATCGAGCCGATCACCTGGCAGACGGTGGCGGAAATCATCAAGAAGGAGCGTCCCGATGCGCTACTCCCCACCATGGGTGGGCAGACTGCGCTCAACTGTGCCCTCGACCTCGCCCGTGAAGGCGTGCTGGAACAGTACGGCGTAGCGATGATTGGCGCGACCCGCGAGGCTATCGACAAGGCGGAGGATCGTGACCAGTTCCGCCAGGCGATGCGCAGGATCGGGCTGGATATGCCCAAGTCGGCCGTGGCGCACTCCATGGAAGAGGCGGTCCAGGTCCAGGTGCAGATCGGCTTTCCGGCCATTATCCGGCCTTCGTTTACCATGGGTGGCTCCGGGGGCGGTATCGCCTATAACAAGGAGGAGTTCGTCGAGATCTGCGAACGCGGTCTGGACCTGTCGCCCACCAAGGAACTCCTGATCGAGGAGTCCATCCTCGGCTGGAAAGAGTACGAGATGGAGGTGGTGCGGGATCATAAGGACAACTGCATCATCATCTGTTCCATCGAGAATTTCGATCCGATGGGCGTACACACCGGTGATTCCATCACCGTGGCGCCGGCGCAGACGCTGACCGACAAGGAGTATCAGATCATGCGCGACGCCTCTCTAGCGGTCCTGCGGGAGATCGGCGTCGATACCGGCGGCTCCAACGTCCAGTTCTCCGTCAACCCGGATGACGGACGGCTGATTATCATCGAGATGAACCCGCGTGTCTCCCGCTCCTCGGCGCTGGCCTCCAAGGCCACCGGCTTCCCGATCGCCAAGGTGGCGGCGAAACTGGCGGTCGGTTACACACTGGATGAATTGCAGAACGAGATTACCGGGGGGGATACTCCGGCCTCGTTCGAGCCCGCCATCGATTACGTGGTCACCAAGATCCCGCGCTTCACCTTCGAGAAATTTCCGAAGGCGGATAACACGCTTACGACCCAGATGAAGTCGGTGGGCGAGGTGATGGCCATCGGACGTACCTTCCAGGAGTCGCTGCAAAAGGCGATGCGTGGCCTGGAGACCGGTTCCGATGGATTCGAAGCCGTCTTCGACGCCTCTGACGAGAATGTGGCCGATGACCTGCGCATGGCCCTGAGAAAGCCGACTGCCTTGCGGTTGTGGTATGTCGGGGACGCGTTCCGTGCCGGTTTCGCGCTGGAAGAGGTCCATGAGCTTTCGCGAATCGATCCCTGGTTCCTCGTCCAGATTCGGGAGCTGATCGCCCTGGAAAAAAGTGTCCATGAGTGCGGAACCTCCGGGCTGGATCGGGATTTCCTCTTCCGTCTGAAGCGTAAGGGCTTCTCTGACCGGCGTCTGGCCTATCTGCTCGGTATTCGTGAAGGCGAAATGCGCAAAATTCGCCGCGAATTCGATGTGCGCCCCGTCTACAAGCGGGTCGATACCTGCGCTGCGGAGTTCGGCACTGCCACTGCCTATATGTACTCCACCTACGAGGAGGAGTGCGAGGCGCAGCCGTCAGAGCGCAATAAGATTATGGTGCTTGGCGGCGGCCCCAACCGTATCGGGCAGGGAATCGAGTTCGATTACTGCTGTGTCCACGCTGCCTTTGCCATGAAGGAAGACGGCTACGAGACCATCATGGTCAACTGCAATCCGGAGACCGTCTCCACCGACTACGATACCTCCGACCGACTCTATTTTGAGCCGCTGACGCTGGAGGATGTGCTTGAGGTCATCGACCTCGAAAAGCCCAAGGGCGTCATCGTCCAGTATGGTGGACAGACCCCGTTGAAGCTGGCGCGTGATCTGGAAGCCGCCGGGGCGCCGATCATCGGCACCACACCGGATTCCATCGATTTGGCCGAGGATCGCGAGCGGTTCCAGAAGATGATCGACAAGCTCGATCTGCGCCAACCGCCCAACCGGACGGCGCGCGCTGCCGAGGACGCGGTACGGCTTGCCGAAGAGATCGGCTATCCGCTGGTGGTGCGGCCCTCGTACGTGCTGGGGGGGCGGGCGATGGAGATCGTCTACAATGAGGCGGAGTTGCGCAGTTATATGCGTGACGCAGTGAAGGTCTCCAACGAGTCCCCCGTGCTGCTGGACCGTTTCCTCGATGATGCCGTCGAAGTCGACGTGGACGCCGTCTGTGATGGCGAAAACGTGGTGATCGGCGGCATCATGGAACATATTGAGCAGGCGGGGGTTCACTCGGGTGATTCGGCCTGTTCACTGCCGCCTTACAACCTGTCGGCCGAGGTCCAGGATGAACTGCGGGTACAGACGGCAGCCATGGCCAGGGAGTTGAAGGTCATTGGGTTGATGAATACCCAGTTCGCAATCAAGGATAATGAGGTCTACGTTCTGGAGGTGAACCCGCGCGCTTCACGCACGGTTCCCTTTGTGTCGAAAGCCTCCGGTCGGCCCCTGGCCAAGATTGCCGCGCGCTGCATGGTGGGACAGAGTCTTCCGAGTCAGGGTATCGTCGAGGAGATCATCCCCGGTTATTACTCCGTGAAGGAAGCGGTGTTTCCGTTTATCAAGTTCCCGGGCGTCGACCCGATCCTGGGCCCGGAGATGAAGTCCACGGGCGAGGTGATGGGGGTAGGCCGCAGCTTTGGTGAGGCCTACGCCAAATCCCAGTGCGCCGCGGGTATTGTCCTGCCACGCACCGGCCGGGTCTTCATCAGTGTGCGTGATGTTGACAAACGTGGCACGGTACCCATTGCCCGGGATCTGATCGGGCTCGGCTTCGAACTGGTCGCCACCGGTGGCACCGCCCAATACCTTCGGGAAGCCGGGATCGAGTGCGAGCGGGTCTACAAGGTGACGGAGGATCGCCCGCACATTGTGGATATGATCAAAAACGACGAGATCAGCTTCATCGTCAACACCACAGAAGGCAAGCAGGCCATCGCAGATTCCTACCTGATCCGGCGTGAGGCTTTGCAACACAAGGTGACCTATACGACCACTCTGGCAGGGGCCGCGGCAACCTGCGTTGCGATGAAACAGCGAAACAGCACTGAAGTGACCCGGCTTCAGGATTTGCATAGGGAGTTGAAGTAATGGAAAGCACACCCATGACGCTGCGTGGCGCTGAAAAGCTGCGCGATGAATTGCATCAGCTGAAGAGCGTGGAACGTCCACGGGTCATTCAGGCCATCGCGGAAGCCCGGGAACACGGAGACCTGAAGGAGAATGCCGAGTACCACGCCGCCCGCGAGCAGCAGGGATTTATCGAGGGGCGTATCGCCGAAATCGAGGGCAAGCTGGGCAGCGCTCAGATCATCGATGTTAAAAAACTGAATGCCAATGGCAAGGTGGTATTCGGGGCAACCGTGGACCTGGTAGAGGTCGAGTCCGGCGACGAAGTCACTTATCAGATTGTCGGTGAGGACGAGGCCGACATCAAAGCGGGACGTGTATCGATCGGCTCACCCATTGCGCGCGCGCTGATTGGCAGAGAGATTGACGACGTGGCTGTCGTCAGGGCTCCCGGTGGCGAACGCGAATATGAAATCGTCGATATCCGTTACGAATAAACAGACAGCTCCCGCCCAAACTTCCTGATGAGACGCCTGCGCAGACCGCTGGAACGCCTGTTGCTGACCGTCTGGGTCGGCTCTCTCTGGGCGGTAGGTTACCTGGCAGTGCCGGTCTTCTTTGCCAATCTGGACACCGGGACTGCCGGTATGCTGGCAGGGAAACTGTTTACGCTGGTCAGCTATATCGGCCTTGTATGCGGCGCGGTGCTGATTCTCCTGCGGGGGAGTGGCTACGGCTCGAGAGTGGCGGACTGGAAGCTCGGAGTTCTGGTGGTCATGCTCGTGTTGGTCATCATCGGTGAGATGATCGTGCAGCCGATGATGGCGGACCTCAAGGCCCCGGGTCTGGTCGAGGGCAGTCGGCAGGCCGCGGAATTTGGTCGCCTGCACGGCATTGCCTCGATTCTTTATCTGCTTGAGAGTCTCGGTGGAGGGGTGCTGGTTGCCTCCGGGCTGGAGCCGGCAGGCCCCCATAAGGCCGCCAATCAGTGATCAACTCCAATCACATAACCAGGGGGCTCACGGGGGCTGGATGAGGTGGAGAACCCGGTTTGCTTGCCCCCTTGCTTTCCATGTCTGATTACTTCGGTAGCGTGATCTGCGGTTTCTCGGCCTGGCGGTAGAGAACCGCCACATGGCCGATACGCTGCACGAGTTCCGCCCCGGTATTACCGGTGATGGCATCGATCATCGCCTGTCGCTCCTCGTGGTCAGCGGCATTGATTCGGACCTTGATGAGTTCGTGACGGGTCAGAGCAACATCGACTTCCGCCAACAATGCTTCACTAACCCCGGCCGCACCGGTCAGCACCACCGGTTTTTTCGAGTGGGCCAGTGTTCTCAGGTACTTTTTCTGTTTTTCATTCAGGGACATGTTTGGCACCACTGGGAAGACGGAGAACCCGAGATTGGTATAGGTATAATCCACCAATTCCGAGGCCGCGCCAGTTTACGCGTGTTATACCGACGACTCCAGTCTCCCGGCCGTGTAACCAGGGCAACCGCCTACTTTGAAGCGAGCGGTGTCAGTCCTTGATAGCAGGTCGTCGGCAGCACGCCGCCAGGGATGGCGGTGTTAGACAATGCAGGAGCACACTTGTCGAGGGATGCTGCCGTCGAGCGTACACGGATGAAAGATGATTGCTCCTGCATCATCTTCACTTCCTACATCCCTGTAGGTGGTATTCACAGCGTACCTGCTATCAAGGACTTGGCTCGCTCGCCGGCATCAAAAATGGGAGTATGCGTTTACCCTGGCCGTGTAACGTGGGAGCGGCGGTAGCCGCGATACGGCCGTCCAATGAATTCTCAGCGCTCTGTGGTTTGAAAAGCAAAAAGCTATGGCAAGAAGCAAAAGCAGTAGAAATTGGTTGAATGAACATTTTGAGGATGAGTTTGTCAAACGTTCCCGGGCAGAAGGGTATCGTTCGCGGGCGGTCTACAAGCTGACGGAGATCGATGAGAAGGATCACCTCCTGAAACCGGGCATGACCGTGGTCGATCTCGGAGCGGCGCCCGGGGGCTGGTCGCAAGTGGCGGCCGACCGGGTCGGACACCGCGGGATGGTCGTCGCGCTTGACGTCCTGCCGATGGACCCTTTGCCTGGAGTCGAGGTGCTGCAGGGCGATTTTCGGGAGCAGGAGGTGCTCGATCATCTGCTCTCGGTCCTCGATAGGCCCGCGGACCTTGTTTTGTCCGATATGTCGCCCAACATTAGTGGTATGAAAACGGTTGATCAGCCGAAAGCCATGTATCTCGCGGAGTTGACGCTGGAACTGGCACGTCGAACCCTTTCCAAAGGGGGAAGCATGGTCGTCAAGGTTTTCCAGGGGGAAGGCTTCGATGTCTTTCTCAAAGAGGTGCGTGACTCGTTTCAACGCGTTGCCATTCGCAAGCCGAAGGCATCGCGACCCCGTTCCCGGGAGGTGTACATTGTGGCGAGGAACTATCATGTGTAGTAACGTACCTAACCCTCGTCGGGCGGGTTTTTTACCGCACCGATTCGTGAGATTTTGGATACAAAGAGGCGAGCTTTGAACGATATTGCCAAGAACGTCATCCTCTGGGTGGTTATTGCCATCATCCTGATGTCGGTCTTTAATAACTTCGGACCGCAACGCGCACCCAGCCAGGAGCTTTCATACTCGCAGTTTCTCTCCGACGTGAAAGCGGGTCGGGTAAAGCACGTCGAGATCGAGGGTGAGACCGTCCGTGGGCTTACGCAGTCGGGCGAGAGCTTCCAGACCTATGCACCGGAAGACCCGGGGCTGATTGCCGATTTGCTCAATAATGGCGTGGCGGTCGAGGCCAAGCCGCCCGAGAGTCAGTCGCTGCTGACCCAGATCTTCATCTCCTGGTTCCCGATGCTGCTGTTAATCGGTGTGTGGATATTCTTCATGCGCCAGATGCAGGGCGGGGGCGGAGGCCGTGGCGCCATGTCGTTCGGCAAGAGCAAGGCCCGGCTGCTCGGTGAAGATCAGGTCAAGGTGACCTTCAGTGATGTGGCCGGTGTCGAGGAGGCCAAGGATGACGTCTCCGAACTGGTGGAGTTCCTGCGCGATCCGGGTAAATTCCAGAAGCTCGGCGGCAAGATCCCCCGCGGCGTGCTGATGGTGGGCCCGCCCGGCACCGGTAAGACACTGCTCGCCAAGGCCATTGCCGGCGAGGCAAAGGTACCGTTCTTTACCATCTCCGGCTCCGATTTCGTGGAGATGTTCGTGGGTGTGGGCGCTTCCCGTGTGCGCGATATGTTCGAGCAGGCGAAAAAGCATGCGCCCTGCATCATCTTTATCGACGAGATCGATGCGGTGGGCCGTCATCGCGGCGCCGGCCTGGGCGGCGGACATGATGAGCGCGAGCAGACGCTGAACCAGTTACTGGTGGAGATGGACGGTTTCGAGGGCAACGAGGGCGTTATCGTCATCGCTGCCACCAACCGACCCGATGTACTCGATCCGGCGCTGCTGCGTCCCGGCCGCTTCGACCGCCAGGTGGTAGTGCCGCTGCCGGACCTTCGCGGTCGCGAACAGATCCTCAAGGTGCATATGCGCAAGGTGCCGCTGGGTGATGACGTCAATGCCTCCATCATCGGCCGCGGCACGCCCGGGTTCTCCGGGGCGGACCTGGCCAACCTGGTCAATGAAGCGGCCCTGTTTGCAGCTCGTGGCAATAGCACGACCGTGAAGATGGATGACTTCGAACGCGCCAAGGACAAAATCATGATGGGCGCCGAGCGCAAGTCCATGGTGATGAACGAGGATGAGAAGAAGCTTACCGCCTACCACGAGGCGGGGCATGCCATCGTCGGTCTTTCCGTGCCGGATCACGATCCGGTGCACAAGGTGACCATCATCCCACGTGGTCGTGCGCTCGGTGTGACGCTCTTCCTTCCGGAGGAGGATCGCTACAGTTACTCCAAGCAGCGGCTGCAGAGCCAGATATCGAGTCTGTTTGGCGGACGGCTGGCCGAGGAGTTGGTCTTCGGTCCCGAGCGGGTGACCACCGGTGCCTCGAATGACATTCAACGTGCCACCGAGTTGGCCCGTAATATGGTGACCAAGTGGGGACTGTCGGACAAGCTGGGGCCGCTCACCTACGGTGAAGACGAGGGCGAGGTGTTCCTTGGGCACCAGGTCACGCAGCACAAGAACGTGTCGGATGAGACTGCTCATATCATTGATGAGGAAGTTCGGTCTCTCATCGGGACAAACTACGAACGGGCCCGGACGATCCTTATTGATCATGCCGACAAGCTGCAAATCATGGCCGATGCCCTGATCAAGTATGAAACCATCGACTCGAAGCAGATCAAGGACATCATGGAGGGCCGTCCCCCGAGGCCTCCGGAGGACTGGGATGGTGAAGAGCCGGGCACCGGTCCGGGAAGTCCCGTTGCCGCCGACAAGGACGACAAGGCCAGTGGAAGCCAGGTGGGGGATCCTGCCGGCCAGCACTGAATCGTTGCCCGCAGTCGAAAAAAAACGCCCCCCAATTCAGCGGGGCGTTTTCTTTTTTTGGGTATACTGAAAGCCATGGAATACACCCAACCGATTACGACGATGCACCTGGATTGTGCGGGAAAACCGCTCGACCTCTCCTTTCCCCGGGCAATGGGGATCCTCAACGTCACTCCCGATTCCTTTTCCGACGGCGGGCTATGGCGCGACTCCGACTCGGCCGTGGCGCAGGGGCGGCGTATGGCAGCAGCCGGAGCTGCCGTTATCGATGTGGGTGGGGAGTCCACCCGTCCCGGCTCCGAACCGGTGTCGGTGCAAGAGGAACTGGAACGGGTGATTCCCGTCATTGAACGGCTCTCTGCCGAGTTGCCGATACCCATCTCCATCGACACCAGCAAGCCGGAGGTCATGCGGGAAGCCGTCAGGGCCGGTGCCGGAATGATCAACGATGTTTTGGCCCTGCGGCGGGAGCACGCACTGGCGACTGCCGCCGAACTGAATGTGCCGGTTTGCCTCATGCACATGCAAGGTGAACCGCGAACCATGCAGGCCACGCCCCAGTATCGGGATGTGGTGGGGGATGTGTTCGGCTTTCTGGCCGATCGGATCGCTGACTGTGAAGCTGGAGGGATCTCGAGGGAGCGGATCGTCGTCGACCCCGGATTCGGCTTTGGCAAGACCCTGCCCCATAACCTGGAGCTGTTACGGAATTTGCCTCGACTGCTTGAATTGGGGACGCCTGTAATGGTCGGTCTGTCACGAAAATCCATGATTGGTGCCGTTCTCGAGAATGCCCCGGTGGAACGGCGTCTGCATGGCAGCATCGCGGCTGCCTCCCTGTCCGCATGGCTCGGGGCGCGGTTGCTCCGTGTTCACGATGTGGAACCGACCGTCGATGCCTTGCGCGTGGTGACAGCAGCTGCCGGGGTGTGAACTGGATACCGCCGGAAACAGGTGCTTTCCGCTAGGCTTTTCGGCACGAACAATAACAGTGATTAAAGGGAGAGTTACGTGGGGCGCAAGTATTTTGGCACCGATGGTATTCGCGGGCGGGTCGGGGAATTTCCGATTACGCCGGAATTCGTTCTCAAGCTGGGATGGGCCGCCGGTCAGGTGTTGTCGAACGGCGACAAGGGCAAGGTCCTGATCGGCAAGGACACCCGCATTTCCGGCTACATGTTCGAGTCGGCCCTGGAAGCGGGCCTATCCTCAGCCGGTCTCGATATTCTTTTGTTGGGACCCATGCCTACTCCGGCGGTCGCGTATCTGACGCGGACTCTGCGGGCCAGTGCCGGCATCGTCATCAGCGCTTCGCATAATCCGTTTCAGGATAATGGGATCAAATTCTTTTCCACCGAAGGCACCAAATTGCCGGACGAGGTGGAAATGGCGATCGAGGAGCGAATGGAGCAGCCCATGTCCACGGTGGGGTCGTCCGCGCTGGGCAAGGCGGTCCGGGTGGATGATGCCCCCGGCCGTTATATCGAGTTCTGCAAAAGCACCTTTCCCCGCCACCTCAGTCTCAAGGGGCTGCATCTCATCGTCGATTGCTCGAATGGAGCTACCTACCATGTTGCGCCAAGCGTATTTCGGGAACTCGGTGCCACAGTGGAGACGATTGGTGCCGATCCCGACGGACTCAATATCAACGTCGAGTGCGGTTCGACCGAACCTGAACAGCTCAGTCTGGCAGTGATTGAGCGCGGGGCGGACGCAGGCATTGCCCTTGACGGTGACGGTGACCGGGTCATTATGGTCGACCACAACGGCGATGTGGTCGATGGTGACGAACTGCTGTTCATCATCGCCCGCGAGCAGCATCGCCGGGAACCGGTCGTTGGTGTGGTCGGGACCCTGATGAGCAATCTCGGCATGGAGCGCGCACTCAAGGCCGTCAATATCGATTTTCAGCGCGTCCAGGTGGGCGACCGTTATGTCCTGGAACGCCTCCGGCAAAACGGCTGGCTGTATGGCGGGGAATCCTCCGGGCATCTGCTTTGTCTGAACCACTCCACTACCGGAGACGGCATCATTTCCGCCCTACAGGTTCTGGCCGCCATGGTGGAATCGGAGCGGTCGCTTGATGAACTCAAGGGGGGCATGACAAAATACCCGCAAGTCATGATTAATGTACGCACCACACCCGGTTTTGACCTGGATGACTGCACTGCAGTACAGGATTCTGTTCGTGCCGCTGAGGCGGAGCTGAATGGCACCGGTCGCGTACTCCTTCGTCCTTCGGGGACCGAACCGCTGGTGCGGGTGATGGTGGAGGGGGAAGAACTTGAGCTGGTGGAGTGTGTCGCCCGCGGGTTGGCCGATTCAGTGGAGGCCGTGATCGCCTTGTCCCGTAATCCGGATACGCGCCCGATTGATTTATCCGGTTCTAACAGGTAAGCTTCGCGCCTGTTTTCGAAGGCAGGGGAGAAACGATGCGTCGAGCGCTGATAGCTGGTAATTGGAAGATGAACGGCTCCAGGGAATTGAACCGAAACCTGCTTGACGGCATCAAAACCGGCATTGGCGAGGTCACGGGAAGCGACGTAGCGGTATGTCCACCTTTCGTCTATATCCCCGAAGTGGCCGAGCAGCTGGCCGGCACCCTGGTGAAGTGGGGCGCGCAGAATATCAGCCACGAATCTGCGGGCGCCTTCACCGGCGAAATCGCCGCTGCAATGGTAAAGGAATTCGGTTGTACCTACGTGATTATCGGCCACTCCGAACGTCGGACCCTCTATGGCGAAACCGACGAGGATGTAGCAAAGAAATTCGTTGCAGCGCGCGCCGCGGGTCTGGCGCCGATTGTTTGTGTTGGCGAAACCCTCGAAGAGCGTGAGCAGAACATTACCGAAGATGTCGTCGGACACCAGTTGGATGCCGTGATTGCCGCTGAAGGCGTGGCTGCACTGGCGGATGCGGTGATTGCTTACGAGCCCGTCTGGGCCATCGGTACGGGCAAAACCGCCACGCCGGAACAGGCGCAAGCGGTACACGCATTTATTCGGCAGCGAGTGGCGGCTCAAGACGCCAAAATAGCCGAAGGTCTGCAGATCCTCTACGGCGGAAGCATGAAGCCTGAAAACGCCGCCGAATTGATGGCAAAGCCGGATATCGACGGTGGACTGATTGGTGGGGCCTCTCTGAAGGCCGATCAATTCCTGGCCATTGCCAAGGCCGCTAACTGAACCGGTCAACGAAATAGATTGTAATGGAAAGCGTACTGCTCATCGTTCATCTCGTCGCCGCCGCGGTCCTTATCGCACTGGTGCTTTTGCAGCAGGGGAAAGGGGCCGATATGGGCGCCGCCTTCGGGGCAGGCGCATCGGCGACCGTATTCGGTTCCCAGGGTTCGGCCTCATTCCTGACTCGAGGCACGGCCACACTGGCGACCGTTTTTTTCCTGACCAGCCTTTCCCTGGCGTATTTTTCCGGGCAAAATGTATCGCGCAAAAGCGTGACCGAGCTGCCGGCGGCGGTGGAACAGACGCAGGAGGCGCCAGCTCCCACGGACATCCCAGCGGCTCCAGGCGGCGCAAAGGGCAGCGAGGCACCGACAGTGCCGCGGGACACTCCCAAGCCCGAATAAAACTTTTCGCCGAAGTGGTGGAATTGGTAGACACGCCATCTTGAGGGGGTGGTGGGGCAACCCGTGCCGGTTCGAGTCCGGCCTTCGGCACCAATTTTGATCAGAGAAGCAAGTGACGATAACAATTAAAGTCACGATATTGGCGGATCACCGGTCCGCAATGTCCTTCACCCGGGGCATTGGTATAAAAAATCACAAAAACTCGCTGGACGACAGAACCGTATTCGATGGCAGGGTACGGGAAATTCGTAGTGCAGGCCGTCAAAGCCGTTGCGCGGCACAAGTCTCTCGGTCCTGTGTATTCAACCCCATGAATCGCTAAGGTTTTTGGTAGTTGCCCGGCTTGACCGTCCTCGGCGGCCCGCCTACACTGACAGCCTTTCCGAATCGTTATCGGTCGATTGGCGGGCGCGGGTCCGGGCCGCCAGGGATGAGGTTGTCGCATGCTTGAAAATTATTTGCCCATCCTGATCTTCATCGTCGTGGGTGTCATCGTCGGCGGTGCAATGATGGCATTCGGGTTTATTTTGGGTCCCCACCGGCCCGATACGGCAAAACTCTCACCTTATGAATGTGGCTTCGAGGCTTTTGAAGATTCGCGCATGAAATTCGATGTGCGCTTCTACCTGGTCGCCATCCTCTTCATCATTTTCGATCTCGAAATCGCTTTTCTCTTTCCCTGGGCTATTGTCCTGAAGGATATCGGCCTATTTGGCTTTTCGGCCATGATGCTGTTCCTGGGCATTCTCGTGATTGGCTTCATCTATGAATGGAAAAAGGGGGCCCTGCAGTGGGAGTAGAAGGCATTCTCGACAGGGGCTTCGTCACCACCTCGGCTGACAAACTGATCAACTGGGCAAGGACCGGCTCCATGTGGCCCATGACCTTCGGGTTGGCGTGTTGCGCGGTGGAAATGATGCATGCCGGTGCGGCCCGGTACGATCTCGATCGCTTCGGGATCCTGTTTCGGCCCAGCCCCCGTCAGTCGGATGTGATGATTGTGGCCGGTACATTGTGCAACAAAATGGCACCGGCTCTGCGTAAGGTGTACGACCAGATGGCCGAGCCGCGCTGGGTGATTTCGATGGGCTCCTGCGCCAATGGCGGCGGTTACTATCACTACTCTTATTCTGTGGTTCGCGGCTGTGATCGAATTGTGCCGGTGGACATCTATGTGCCGGGCTGCCCGCCTACCGCCGAGGCCCTGCTTTACGGTATCTTGCAACTACAGAACAAGATCCGGCGGACCAATACCATTGCCCGCTAAACTCCCGGAGTTTACATGTTCGACTACTACCAGCAGCTAGCCAAACGTGTCGAAGAGCGCTTCGGCAGTGAAGGCGTGAAGACGCGCGTCGTCGGCAGCGAGTTGACGGTCGAGGTTTCTTCGGAACATCTTTTGAATGTTTGCGAAGTGCTCCGCGGTGAGCCGCAATTCGGATTCGAGCAGCTCATGGATCTCTGCGGTGTGGACTATTCCACCTATGGGCACGGGAGTCTCGATACCCGGGAGTATCATTTGGCCTCACCGGCCGACGAACAGCGCAATCGGGGTCGCTGGGAAGGGCCTCGTTTCGCAGTCGTTTATCATCTGCTGTCGATCACCAACAACCACCGGCTTCGCCTGCGGGTGTTTGCTTCCGATGATGCAATGCCGATAGTACCTTCGGTTGTTGAATTATGGAGTTCGGCTGACTGGTACGAACGTGAGGCGTTCGACCTGTTTGGTATCGTTTTTGACGGCCACCTCGATCTGCGCCGGATTTTGACCGATTACGGTTTTATCGGCCATCCATTCCGCAAGGACTTCCCGCTGTCGGGAAATGTGGAAATGCGATACGACCCGGAAAGGAAGCGGGTTGTCTATGAGCCCGTCAGTATCGAGCCGAGAAATCTCGTACCGCACATCATTCGGGAAGACCATCGTTTTGCCGAGCCCGAGCCCGAGACCAAAGGGGAGAGTTCCGGTGCCTGAAATCCGTAACTACACGATGAATTTCGGGCCACAGCACCCCGCAGCACACGGGGTGTTGCGTCTGGTCCTCGAACTGGACGGGGAGGTCGTGGAGCGCGCGGATCCCCATATCGGTCTACTGCACCGGGCAACCGAAAAGCTGGCCGAAAACAAGCACTACCTGCAGTCGCTTCCCTATATGGATCGGCTCGATTACGTCTCTATGATGTGTAATGAGCACGCCTACTGCATGGCGATTGAGAAGCTTGCCGGGATCGAGGTGCCGATTCGGGGACAGTACATCCGGGTGATGTTCGATGAGATCACCCGCATTTTGAATCACCTGCTGTGGCTCGGCTCCCACGCGCTGGATGTGGGGGCGATGACCATGTTCCTCTACTGTTTTCGCGAACGCGAGGACCTGATGGACTGCTATGAAGCGGTCTCGGGTGCGCGTCTGCACGCGGCCTACTACAGGCCCGGAGGCGTCTATCGCGACCTGCCCGATTCGATGCCGCAGTACGAGGTATCCAAGTGGCACGGCGACAAGGAGATCGAAGCCCTCAATCATCCCCGGCAGGGATCGCTGCTCGACTTCATCGAGGACTTTACCAACCGTTTTCCGAAACTGGTGGACGAGTATGAAACTCTGCTGACAGAGAACCGGATATGGAAGCAGCGTACCGTCGACATCGGAATCGTCTCGCCGGAACGAGCCCTGCAGCTGGGTTTTAGTGGTCCGATGTTGCGAGGCTCGGGCATCGAGTGGGACCTTCGCAAGAAGCAGCCCTATGATGTCTACGACCAGCTCGACTTCGATATTCCCATCGGGACCAATGGCGACTGCTACGACCGCTATCTGGTGCGCATGGAGGAGTTCCGCCAGAGCAACCGCATCATCAAGCAGTGCGTGGACTGGCTGCGTAGGAATCCAGGGCCGGTGATGGCGGATGACCACAAGGTCACGCCGCCATCACGCACCGAGATGAAGGGCAATATGGAGGCGTTGATTCACCACTTCAAACTCTTCTCCGAAGGGATCACCCTACCGAAGGGGGAGGCCTATGCCGCGGTGGAACACCCCAAGGGTGAGTTCGGGATCTATCTGGTCTCCGATGGCGCCAACCGCCCTTACCGACTCAAGATCCGCGCTCCGGGCTTTGCCCATCTCTCCGCATTCAACGAAATGACACGCGGCCACATGATTGCCGACGTGGTGGCGGTGATCGGAACCCAAGACATCGTTTTCGGGGAGATCGATCGCTGATGGCGCAACCGGGAAACATCGAGTTACTGACACCGGATACCCGAGCCGAGATCGACGACTGGATCGCGAAGTACCCGTCCGATCAGCAACAGTCGGCGGTCATGGCGGCCCTGCGTATTGCGCAGGAGCAAAATGAAGGCTATCTGACGGACGCCCTTATCGGGGCCATAGCGGCTTACCTGGATATGCCGACAGTTGCAGTCTATGAAGTGGCGACCTTCTATTCGATGTATGAGCTCAATCCGGTCGGTCGTCACAAGCTGTCTATCTGTACCAACATCTCCTGCATGCTGCGCGGTTCGGATGAGGTAGTGGAACATCTGGAAAAGCGTTTGGGGATCAAGCTCGGCGAGAGCACGGCCGATGGCAAATTCACCCTCAAAGAGGTGGAGTGCCTTGGGGCCTGCGTGAATGCACCGATGCTACAGTTGGGCCGGGAGTATATCGAAAACCTGACCCCTGAGACGCTGGATCGTCTGTTGGACACCCTTGAATGAATGTGACTTGCTGGTTACCCGTCGCCTGTCGCGAGTGGTCCGCTGCCCCCAAGTGGGCGGATACGCCTGATGTAAAGCCGGATCGTTAACCAGTAATCGGAATCAGTAGCCCGTTGATGATGAAAACTAACCAGATATGCTTCCGCACACTGCACCTCGAAAATGCCTGGACGCTGGAGGCTTACAAGAGCGTCGGCGGCTATCAGGTTCTGGAGCGCATCCTCAAGGAGCAGACGTCGGCTGACGATATCATCGCCGAGCTGAAGACGTCGGCGCTGCGTGGCCGCGGGGGTGCGGGGTTCCCGACCGGGCTCAAGTGGAGCTTTATGCCGCGAGGTGTCCCCGGACAGAAGTACATCGTCTGCAATTCGGATGAGGGCGAGCCGGGTACCTGCAAGGATCGCGACATCCTTCGTTACAACCCTCATCAGCTGATCGAAGGCATGGCCATCGCCGGGTATACGATCGGCGCCAGCATGGGGTACAACTATATTCGTGGCGAGTTCTGGGAGCCGTATGAACGCTTCCAGGGCGCGCTCGAAGAGGCGCGGGCAGCGGGGCTGCTCGGCAAGGGTCTTTTTGGCAGTGGTTTCGATTTCGATATCGAAGCCCATCTCGGCGCCGGTGCGTATATCTGCGGCGAGGAGACGGCGCTGCTCGAATCCCTCGAGGGCAAAAAGGGGCAGCCGCGATTCAAACCCCCATTCCCGGCCAGCTATGGTCTCTATGGTCGTCCGACCACCATCAACAACACCGAGTCACTCGCCTCCGTACCCGTGATCCTGGAAAAAGGCGGCCGGTGGTTTCTGGAACTCGGTAAACCGAATAACGGCGGTGACAAGCTTTTTTCCGTATCCGGGCATGTGGAAAAGCCGGGTAATTATGAGATTCCCCTGGGCACTCCGTTCGCCGAACTGCTGGAAATGGCCGGAGGGGTCTGGAAAGGGCGCAAACTGAAGGCGGTGATTCCGGGCGGCAGCTCCACACCCGTGCTGCCGGCGGATGTGGCCATGGGCATGGACATGGATTATGACTCCATTGCCAAGGCCGGTTCGATGCTGGGGGCGGGCTCTGTCATTATTATGGACGAGACCACCTGCATGGTTCGGGCCCTCGCACGGCTGTCGCACTTCTATTACGAAGAGTCCTGCGGCCAGTGCACGCCGTGCCGTGAAGGTACTGGCTGGCTCTCCCGGATGGTGCACCGCATCGAGAACGGCCAGGGCTGCCCTGAGGATCTTGAAAAGCTGGACCGGGTGGCCGGCAACATCATGGGGCATACGATTTGCGCCCTGGGGGATGCGGCCGCGATGCCGGTGCGCAGTTTTCTGAAACACTTCCGTGAAGAGTTCGAGAGCCATATCGAACGCGGCAAGTAAGATACCGTTCACGTTGGCGAGAGAACGCTGGAAAGAACATGGTAGACATTGAAATCAACGGCGTCACGATTAAGGCCGAAGAGGGTGCAATGGTGATCGAAGCGGCCGATATCGCCGGCATCACCATTCCACGCTTCTGCTACCACAAGAAGCTTTCCATTGCCGCCAATTGCCGTATGTGCCTGGTCGAAGTGGAAAAGGTGGGGAAACCGGTTCCCGCCTGCGCCACGCCGGTTACCGGCGGTATGAAGGTCTATACACGCTCACCCAAAGCCATCGCCGCGCAGCGCTCGGTGATGGAGTTTCTGCTCATCAATCACCCTCTGGACTGTCCCATCTGCGATCAGGGCGGGGAGTGTGACCTGCAGGAAATGGCTATGGGTTTCGGCAACGATGTCTCTCGCTACAACGAGGGCAAGCGTGTCGTCCGGGACAGGAATATCGGGCCGCTCATCGCTACCGATATGACTCGATGCATCCACTGCACGCGCTGCGTTCGTTTTGGGCAGGAGATCGCAGGCATGATGGAGCTAGGGGCACCCGGTCGTGGTGAACATATGCGAATCACCACTTATCTGGAGGACGCCGTCGAATCCGAGCTGTCGGGGAATGTCATTGACCTCTGCCCGGTGGGTGCACTGACTTCAAAGCCTTATCGCTATACGGCGCGCCCCTGGGAGTTGACCGCGCATCACAGTGTGTCTCCTCACGACTGTGTCGGCGCCAACCTGCGGGTGGATACGCGGGCTCACCGCGTCATGCGTGTCGTTCCCCGGGAGAACGAAGAGGTCAACGAGACCTGGCTGGCCGACCGTGACCGCTTCAGTTACACCGCCTTGTATGACAAAGACCGTGCCATGGCTCCATTGATCAAGAGAGACGGCCAATGGCAGGAAACAGACTGGGATACCGCACTGACGTTCGCTGCCGATGGCCTAAAGCGGATCATCGCTCGCGACGGAGCAGCGAATCTGGGAGCGCTGGCAGCCGACTGGTCCACCACCGAAGAGCTCTATCTGCTTCAGAAGCTCATGAGGAAGCTCGGTTCATCGCATATTGACCACAGGGTACGGCAGCAGGATTTTTCGGATCAGGACGCGATGCCGAGTTTCCCCTGGTTGGGGCAATCCATCGCTTCGCTCGGCAGCCTGGATGCAGCCCTGCTGGTGGGTTCCAATGTGCGCCACGAACAGCCGCTGCTCGGCCAGCGTTTGCGGCAGGCCGCCCTCAAGGGGGCCAAGGTATCGTTGATCAATCCGATGGATTACGACTTCCACTTCCCCGTGGGAGAGAAACTGATCGATACCCCGGCCGGCATGCTCGGTCAGTTGGCTGCTGTGGTGAGTGCGGCAGCCGAACAGAAAGGCGCTACAGTCGAGGGTCTTGATGCCCTGGTCACTGTCGATATAGAGGATCGACATCGGGCCATTGCCCGCTCACTGATCGAGGCCAAAAACGGCACGGTATTGCTGGGTAACATCAGCGCCTACCATCCCGCGGCCGGTGCATTGCGGCAACTGGGGGTGCAATTGGCCGACCTGTCGGATGTGCGTATCGGTTTCCTGGCCGAGGGCGGCAACAGTGTCGGCGCCTGGCTGGCCGGTGCGCTGCCACATCGCGGGACAGCCGGGTCCGAGGTCGATAGCGGGAAAGACTGGAGAGCGATGTTCGAGTCCGGCCTGGGGGGTTACCTGTTATTGGGGCTCGAGCCGGAACGGGACTGTATCGATCCGGCACTGGCCACACGCGCCCTGGATGCGGCCGAATTCGTCGTGGCGTTGTCCGCCTACGACAGCCCCGCCATGCGCGAATATGCCGATGCCATCCTGCCCATTGCGCTCTACCTGGAAACCTCCGGTACGTATGTCAACGGCGAGGGTCGTTGGCAGAGCTTTGCCGGCTGTGCGAATCCGCCGGGCGAAGCACGGCCGGCCTGGAAGCTGCTGCGTGTGCTTGGCAACCTGCTGGATACCGAAGGTTTCGGCTACATGGGCTCCGACGAAGTGCTCGCCGAGGTGCAGGGCGCATGCCGTGATGTCCGGCCGGATAACGGTCGCGCGTGGCAGGCGCCGACTCTCGGCCCGGCACCCACCGGCATTGTGCGAACGACGGACTTTCCGATCTATGCCGTGGATCCGATGGTGCGGCGGGCCGCACCCCTGCAGGATACGCCGCTTGCCGGTGCGGCGGCGGTACACGCATGTGCCGAAACCCTGGCCGATGCGGGTCTGAGCAGTGCCGGACGCGTCCGGGTTAGCCGTGGCGACAGCCGTACCGAACTGCCGATAGTGGCGGATGAAAGGGTTCCGCCGGGGAGCGTCTACATCGCCTCGGGAAAGCGGGGTAGTGAGCTCCTGGGCGGCGCCTTCGAGAGCATCGAACTCACGCAGGCCTAGCGGCCTGCTGGACTTCAGGATAGTCTACTCGACGATATGCTCCATGCATTGCCTACCACCGCAATCCATGGCGGCGTGTGCTGATGGGAGAGCGGTCCGGATTTCCTCGATTTTTCGTATACGTAGAGCCACTACGTTCCTCAAAATCGAGAAAACGTTGCCTCGCTCTCCCACTTGCTCGTTTAGATGACCTAAATCCGACAGGCTGTTAGCGAAAAAATAGGAAGCGGACGGGATACCCCGATGACCGAATTTCTGCAAACCATATTTATTGGGTGGGGACTGCCTGAGAGCCTGGCTATCGGCCTCACCATTCTGCTTCAGATAGCGCTCATACTCGGTGTGCTGTTTGCTGCAGTGGCCTACCTGACGCTCGCCGAGCGCAAGGTGATCGGTTACATGCAGGTGCGTGTCGGCCCCAACCGGGTCGGACCGCGCGGTCTGCTGCAGCCGATTGCCGACGCACTCAAGCTGATGTTCAAAGAGATCATTATCCCGGCCGGTGCGGATAAAAAACTCTTTTTGATCGCACCGGTGCTGGCGATGGCGCCTTCACTGGCAGCCTGGGCGGTGCTTCCCGTCGCCGACGGCTGGGTGCTGGCGGATATCAACGCCGGTCTGTTGTATGTGCTGGCGATTACCTCGATGGGGGTCTATGGCGTGATTGTCGCCGGCTGGGCCTCCAATTCCAAATATGCATTTTTGGGAGCCATGCGTTCGGCGGCCCAGATCGTCTCCTACGAGATTGCGATGGGATTCGCGTTGGTCGGGGTACTCATGGCTGCCGGCAGCCTCAATTTCGGCCAAATCGTGGCGAGCCAACAGGGTGAATATGGTCTGTTCAGTTGGTTCTGGCTGCCATTGCTGCCACTCTTCGTCATCTATTTCGTCTCCGGCGTCGCTGAGACCAACCGGGCCCCGTTCGACGTGGCCGAGGGGGAATCGGAGATTGTCGCCGGCTTCCATGTGGAGTATTCCGGCATGGCGTTCGCCGTGTTTTTCCTTGGCGAATACGCCAACATGATCCTGATTTCGGCACTGGCCGCACTGCTGTTCCTGGGAGGCTGGCTGTCACCCTTCCAGGGCTGGACCGATTCCTGGCTCGGCCAGTCGAGCATTATCTGGATGTTGATAAAAACCAGCTTCTTTCTGTTTTTGTACCTGTGGTTCCGCGCCACCTTTCCGCGCTATCGCTACGACCAGATCATGCGTCTGGGCTGGAAGGTATTCATCCCCATTACCATCGTCTGGATCGTGGTAGTTGGTGGTCTCGTCATGGGTGAGATAGGCCCATGGTTCGCGGCCGCCTGAAGCGGGAGAGATAAAAGAATGAGTGCACCGAATATTTTAAAAAGTCTGTTTCTCAAGGAGCTGTTTGCTGGCTTGGGGGTTACCGGCCGCTACTTTTTCGGCAAAAAGTTCACGGTACAGTACCCGGACGAGCGTGCGCCACTCTCTCCACGGTTTCGGGGACGGCACGCGCAGCGTCGCTATCCCAATGGTGAAGAGCGCTGCATTGCCTGCAAGCTGTGTGAGGTGGTATGCCCGGCGCTGGCGATTACTATCGAATCGGAACAGCGAGACGACGGCTCCCGGCGCACCACGCGATACGATATCGATCTCAGTAAATGCATTTTTTGCGGTTTTTGCGAGGAGGCCTGCCCGGTCGATGCCATCGTGGAGACCCGCGAGTACGAATATCACGGAGAGGTTCGCAGCGACCTGCTGATGACGAAAGAGCAGCTGCTGGCAGCGGGGGATCGACTGGAGACGCAGATCGAGGCTGATCGCGAGGCTCAGGCCCAATACCGCTAATCACAACCAACGGGATGACGGCTCCATATGGCTTTTGAACAGATCGTCTTCTACGCATTTTCCGCCGTTCTGGTGTTTTCCGCCGGTGTGGTGATTACCGTGCGCAATCCGGTGCACGCAGCACTTTTTCTGGTGCTCTGCTTCTTCAGCACCGCCGGACTCTGGTTGCTGCTTCGGGCCGAATTCCTCGCCATCGCGCTGGTGCTGGTTTATGTCGGTGCGGTGATGGTGCTGTTCCTTTTCGTGGTGATGATGCTGGACATCAATATCGCGGTGGTTCGACAGGGTTTCGCCCGCTATCTGGCCGTCGGAGGGGTGGTGGCAATACTGCTGATCGCGGTCATGGCAATGGTCGTCGGGGGCGACTATTTCGGCCTCGAGCGCACTCCGGTGCCGGAGCCGATCGGCGAGGTGAGCAACACACGGCTTCTGGGCCTCCAGCTCTATACCGATTATGTCTATCCGTTCGAGATTGCATCGGTGATACTGCTGGTCGCCATCATTGCAGCCATCGCGCTGACACTACGCCGGCGACCCGATAGCCGCTATCAGGAACCGGGCCGGCAGGTGGAGGTGCGTCGCGGCGACCGGGTACGGCTGGTCTCCATGAAATCCGAGGAGCGGCGGTAGCGGCTTTTGAACCGCTAAGACGCAAAGAGCGCAAAGGCGGTTTAAAAGAGGCTTGGATTTGAAAGCGGTGGAGATTGCGGGGTGCGCGTATTGATAGCGTGTCACGGAACAGAATAGGGCGCCGACTTTGGCAAGAAAGAAAGCGTTCCTTTGCGTTCTTTGCGCCTTTGCGGTTCGAATTAGGTTTTGAAGGCGGGTTGACCGCCACAACGGAAATCACAGAGGGAGAGGCGAATGGTTGCCTTGTCCGATTATCTGACAGTCGGCGCGATTCTGTTTGGCCTGAGCATGGCCGGAATCTTTGTTAACCGGAAGAATGTCATCATTCTGCTGATGTGCATCGAGTTGATGCTGCTGGCGGTCAATATCAATTTTATTGCATTCTCCTATTACCTGAGTGATACCGCCGGCCAGATTTTCGTCTTTTTCATCTTGACCGTGGCGGCCGCGGAAGCGGCCATCGGCTTGGCGATTCTGGTTGTGCTGTTCCGGAACCGGGGCACCATTAATGTGGACGAGCTCGGGACGCTGAAGGGATAAAACCATGGAGAATCTCGAAGCCATCACCCTGGCCATCGTCTTGGCACCCCTTTTCGGCTCAGTCATAGCCGGACTGTTCGGCGGCAAGATAGGCCGATCGGGTGCCCATAGCGTGACCATTCTCGGCGTCGGCATCGCCTTTGTGCTGTCACTCACACTGTTCCTGCAGGCCTTGAGTGGCGACATCGGCTCGATCAATCAGAGCATCTATACCTGGATGATCTCTGATGGCATCCGCTTTGAAATCGGCTTCCTGATAGACCGTCTATCGACCATGATGATGGTGGTGGTGACCTTCGTCTCGCTGATGGTGCATATCTATACCGTGGGCTACATGGCGGACGACGAGCACAACTGGCCGGATGACAGTCTGGCCGGGAAAAACAGCTATCAGCGCTTCTTCAGTTACATATCGCTGTTCACCTTCTCCATGCTGATGCTGGTCATGAGCAACAACTTCCTACAGCTGTTTTTCGGCTGGGAAGCGGTGGGGCTTGTCTCTTACCTGCTGATCGGGTTCTGGGCCACCCGTGAGAGCGCCGTTTACGCCAACCTGAAAGCCTTTCTGGTCAACCGCGTTGGCGACTTCGGCTTCATCCTGGGTATCGGCGCGGTCCTGATGTATTTCAATACTCTGGATTACCAGGCGGTATTCAACACGGTGGAGATGCATCAGGACGTTACCGTCTCCATTTGGGGTGATTCCGAGTGGAGCCTGATTACTGTCATTTGCATCCTGCTGTTCATCGGTGCGATGGGCAAGTCCGCCCAGGTACCGCTGCATGTATGGCTACCCGATTCCATGGAGGGCCCGACCCCCATTTCGGCCCTCATTCACGCCGCCACCATGGTCACCGCCGGCATCTTCATGGTGGCGAGGATGTCACCGCTTTACGAACTGTCCGAAACCGCGCTGTCGATGATCCTCATCATTGGTGCGATAACGGCCTTTTTCATGGGCTTGCTCGGGCTGGTGCAGAATGACATCAAACGGGTGGTCGCCTACTCCACGCTCTCCCAGCTCGGTTACATGACCGTCGCCCTGGGCGCGTCGGCCTACGCAGCGGGCATGTTCCATCTGATGACCCATGCCTTCTTCAAGGCACTGCTGTTCCTCGGAGCGGGCTCGGTAATTATCGCCATGCACCACGACCAGGACATGCGCAACATGGGCGGCCTGCGCAAGTACATGCCGATTACCTGGATTACGACCCTGATCGGATCGCTGGCCTTGATTGGTGCTCCCTTCTTTTCCGGCTTCTACTCCAAAGACTCCATTATCGAGGCAGTGGGTCATTCGCAACTGCCGGGTTCCGATATCGCGTATATCGCGGTCCTGCTCGGTGTATTCGTGACGGCGCTGTATTCCTTCCGTATGTATTTTCTGGTCTTTCACGGCAAGGCGCGTATGGATGAGCACACTCGCGAACATCTGCACGAGACGCCCCGGGTGGTGACGTGGCCACTGATCCTGCTCGCCATTCCCTCCGTCTTTGCAGGCGCCCTGTTTGTGGACAGCATGGCGTTCGGCGACTTCTTCCGGGAGGCCATTGTCGTGGCCCCCGCTCATGACACGCTCGGGGCGCTGGCGGGCGACTTCCATGGCTGGTTCACCTTCGGGCTGCACGGTTTTGTCACCGCACCGTTCTGGCTGGCGGCAGCCGGCGTGGCAACCGCTTATCTGCTGTACATGAAATTCACCCACGTGCCCACGATGCTGAAGGAGAAGTTTGGCTGGCTTTACGCCATTCTGGACCGCAAGTACGGCTTCGATGATTTTTATGAGTGGTTCTTTGCCGGTGGCAGCCGGGGCATCGGCAACGCGTTGTGGCGGTTCGGCGATGTGAAGCTGATTGACGGGCTGATGATCAACGGTTCAGCTCTCGCGGTGGGCTGGTTTGCGTCGGTGATGCGCTATGTGCAGTCCGGCTATCTGTATCACTACGCTTTCGCGATGATACTGGGCCTGCTGGCGCTGTTCGGTCTGTTCGTCATTTAAACAAAACGTTACTGCAGAGGCGCAAGGGCGCCAACACAGCAAGCGATTTGAATAGCACATCAAAGTCATTTCAGCTTGAGAAGCTTAACCGGGCCTTTTTAGCCGTTTTGCGGATCATCAAAAATTAAACAGGGTTGAGTGCATGTTTTCCGAACTGCCGCTTTTGAGTCTGGTGATCTGGACCCCCATTTTGGGCGGCCTGCTGGTCCTGGCCACGGGCAGCCACCGCCGTGGCGGCCTGCAGGCAAAGGTCCTGACGCTGCTGGTCTCGCTGTTGACTTTTGCACTCTCCGTGCTGCTTTTCACCGGCTTCGACACCACGACCGCGGAGATGCAGTTCACCGAGCTACAACCCTGGATCGCGACATTCAATGTCTATTACCACCTGGGCGTGGATGGCATTTCAATGCCGCTTATCGTCCTTACCACGTTCACTACCGCGCTGGTGGTGATTGCCGGCTGGGAAGTCATCAAGACCAAACCGGCGCAGTATATGGCGGCTTTCCTGATCCTCGAGGGACTCATGAACGGCGCCTTCGCGTCGTTGGACGCCATGCTCTTTTACGTGTTCTGGGAAGCCCTGCTGATTCCCATGTTCATTATTATCGGCATCTGGGGTGGCCCGAACCGGGTTTATGCGACCCTCAAGTTCTTTCTGTATACCTTTCTGGGTTCGGTCTTCATGCTGGTCGCGCTCATTTATCTCTATTTTCAGACCGGAACCTTCGAGATCGGCGATTTCCACGCAGTCCAGATCGGGCTGACCGCCCAGATTTGGCTGTTCCTGGCCTTCCTGGTTGCCTTCGCAGTAAAGGTACCCATGTGGCCGGTGCACACCTGGCTGCCCGATGCCCACGTGGAGGCACCCACCGGCGGTTCGGTAATACTGGCTGCCATCATGCTCAAGCTGGGCGCCTATGGCTTCCTGCGCTTTTCATTGCCGATAACACCGGATGCCAGCCACTCTCTGGATTGGCTGATGATCCTGCTGTCGCTGGTGGCGGTGGTCTATATCGGCTTTGTCGCACTGATTCAGCAAGATATGAAAAAGCTCATTGCCTACTCGTCCATCTCTCACATGGGCTTTGTGACGCTGGGCTTTTTTGTCGCCTTCAGCATCTTCGAGAACACCGGCAGTTGGCGCGGTGTTGCCATGGGGATTGAAGGGGGGATGGTCCAGATGATCTCCCACGGCTTCGTCTCGGGGGCCATGTTCCTTTGCGTCGGTGTTCTCTATGACCGTCTGCACAGCCGCCAAATCGCTGACTACGGCGGCGTCGTGAACACTATGCCGCTGTTCGCCGGATTCATGGTGCTGTTCGCCATGGCCAATGCCGGCCTACCCGGCACCGCAGGGTTTGTCGGGGAGTTCATGGTGATTCTGAGCGCCTTCAAGGCCAACTTCTGGTATGCCTTCCTGGCGGCCACCACGCTGATTCTCGGGGCGGCCTACACCCTGTGGATGGTCAAGCGCGTTATCTACGGAAAGGTGGTGCATGAAGGAGTGGCCACTTTGAAAGACATCAACGCGCGGGAATTCCTCTTTCTCGGCGTTTTGGCGGTAGCCGTCCTCGCCCTTGGCCTGTGGCCAGCGCCGCTGCTGGAAGTCATGGGGCCGACAGTGGCAAACCTGGTTGAGCATATAGCGGTTTCCAAGCTTTAGCAGAGAGGTTTAACCACAGAGGGCACAGAGGATATAACCTAGCTGTTTTTCTGTGTACTCGGTGGCCGCTGTGGCTGTCTTTAAAAAACCTGGACCGAATGCACCGAAAGCCAGCAAGAAGATTAAAGCCAGCAAGAAGATTGTGGTTGGGCACTGCGTCCGGCCAGCGACCATTAACCAGTGACTCAAGACTATGAATTTCGAAACGCCTGACTTTTTGCCGGTTGTGCCCGAACTGTTTGTGCTGGGGATGGCCTGTCTTATTCTGGTCGTGGACCTGTTTCTCAGCGACCGCAGCCGGGTGGTGACGTACCTGATGTCACAGGCGACCCTGGTCGGAGCTCTGGTGGTGACTTTGGGGCTTTCCAGTCCGATTGCACAGGTGACGATGAACGGCACGTTCGTGCTCGATCCCATGGCGACGCTGCTCAAGTCGGTGGTCTATATCGCCTCCTTTGTCGCCTTTCTCTATGCGAAGGACTACCTGCGCGCCCGCAGTCTCTTTAAAGGGGAGTTCTTTCTGCTGGGCCTGTTCGCGGTGCTCGGCATGATGGTGTTGATCTCGGCTCACAGCATGCTGACCGTCTATCTTGGGTTGGAGCTGATGTCGCTTTCCCTCTATGCGATGGTGGCTCTGCAGCGGAATTCCGCTACCGCCTCTGAGGCCGCCATGAAGTATTTCATACTGGGCGCGATGGCCTCTGCGATGCTTCTGTACGGCATGTCGATGCTCTACGGGGCGACCGGGACGCTTGACTTGGGCGAGTTGGGCGCTCGTGTGCAGGGTGCAGGCCCCTCCAGTCTGGTGCTGGTGTTCGGCCTGGTGTTCCTGATCGTGGGTATCGCCTTCAAGTTGGGTGCGGTGCCGTTTCATATGTGGGTTCCCGATGTGTACCATGGTGCCCCCACCGCGGTGACGCTGTTCGTCAGTTCGGCGCCCAAGCTGGCGGCCTTTGCCATGCTGATGCGCCTCCTGGTCGATGGGTTGCCTGGGTTGCACGGACACTGGCAGGACATGCTCATTCTCCTGGCAGTGCTGTCGGTGGCGCTTGGTAACGTGCTGGCCATCGCACAGGCCAATATCAAGCGGCTGCTTGCCTACTCGGGCATCTCCCATGTCGGTTTTTTGTTGATGGGGGTGCTGGCGGGAACGCCGGAGGGTTATGCAGCGGGCATGTATTACGCGATTGCCTACGTGATTATGACCCTGGGCGGCTTCGGAATGGTGATTTTGATGAGCCGGGCCGGTTTCGAAGCCGATCGCCTGGAGGACTACAAGGGGCTTAACGAACGCAGTCCGTGGTTCGCCCTGATGATGCTCATCCTGATGTTCTCCATGGCGGGTGTGCCGCCGTTTCTCGGTTTCTGGGCCAAATTGGCCGTACTCGAGGCCGTGGTTTCAATCGACCTGATATGGGTAGCCGTGGTCGCGGTGGTATTTTCGGTTATCGGCGCCTTCTATTATCTGCGAGTCGTGAAATACATGTATTTCGACAAGCCGGAAGATGAACATTCGCTGGTCGCCGGTTCGGATCTGCGGTTTCTCCTCTCGGCTAACGGCTTGGCGGTCCTCGGCCTGGGGATCTTTCCCGGGAGCCTGCTGGCCCTTTGCGCCAGCGCGATTGGATAGCTGGACTCTCCTCCCTGCGGAGCGAACAGTAGGAGCGGCGGCAGCCGGGGAAAGACACGGTGACAAGGCCCGGACATCGCGGCTTCCGCCGCTCCTATCGGAACTTTCAACCGGGCTGCCCGTCCAATAATTTGCGTGACTACTGACCGGTTTAGGGTGACGCGCCCACGGAATCAAGGCTCTGAAATGAATACCACTGCAGCCGTTTGGATCGTGATCGGGCTGGCCTTCGTAGCCGCCAACCTGCCTTGGCTGAGTGAGCGGATTTTTTTTCTGTTTTCGGCCGGGGAGAAAGGCAAAGGCGCATGGTGGCGTTGGGCCGAATGGCTGGCGCTCTATTTGGTTGCCGGTGCCCTGGCCCTGGGGGTGGAGAACAAGCTGAACGGCACGCTCTACCCGCAGGATTGGGAGTTCTTCGCGGTGACCGCTTGCCTGTTCCTGGTCTTTGCGTTGCCCGGATTCATCTACCGGCATGATTTGAAGCAACATTTGCGCCGCCGCCAGGCCTGAAGCAACGAATTCGTGGTTTCCGGCCTTGAAATACGCATTGGTGGTGAGTAGAATGCCTTAATCAGTTGCGGGGTGGAGCAGTACGGTAGCTCGTCGGGCTCATAACCCGAAGGTCGTAGGTTCAAATCCTACCCCCGCTACCATCTTTCGCGAAAAAGCCCCGTTCACGGGGCTTTTTCGTAACCGGCTCATGGGGTCGGTCGTCGGGGGAGGAGTCCCCGCCGCTTGGATTATGGGCCAAGGCTTGGCCTTTACCCATAAGGGGCTGAAGGTCCTTTATGGGTAAAGGTCCGGCCCAGTGCCCATTTTTTGTTTCCGGGGTCGCAATGGACCAGATGAGTCAGCGCCTCGACGAGCTCCTGGAGCCGTCGGTGGCAGTATTAGGATATGAGTTGGTCGGCGTCGAGTATCTGGCGCAGGGCCTGCATTCGCTCTTGCGGGTATACATAGACAGCGAAGACGGGATAACCGTTGACGACTGTGCACGGGTGAGTCGCCAGATCAGTGCGGTTCTGGATGTAGAAGATCCAATCCGGGGCCAGTACACCCTGGAAGTGTCCTCTCCGGGCGCAGATCGGCCGCTCTTCAAGGCGAAAGACTACGAACGCTTCGCCGGAAACCGGGTCAAGTTAAAGCTCAAGGTTCCGCTGGAGGGGCGTCGTAACTTCAAGGGACATCTGATCGGCATCAACGGCACCGAAGTCACCCTTGAAAGCGAAGACAGGGAATGGCTATTTGCCCTGCAGGATATTGAAAAAGCGCAATTGGTCCCCGAGTGGTAGGCGCATCGCGCCGTCGCGATGCGGCCCCACGGGATCCGGTTTTAGGCAAGTAAAGGCTGGATATGAACAAAGAAATCCTTCTGGTTGTAGACGCGGTTTCCAACGAAAAGGGCGTCGATAAGGAAATCATTTTTGAAGCCATTGAGGCTGCACTTGCCACCGCGACCAAAAAGCGCCATGGCGGTGATGTGGACATCCGTGTCGCTATCGACCGTGAAACCGGTGACTATGAAACGTTCCGTCGCTGGGAAGTGATGGACGACAGTGAGGTCCAGCAGCTTGAGCATCCCGGACGGGAGATCACGCTGGGGGCTGCGCGCGAGTACGAAGAGGGTGTTCAGCCGGGGGATTTCGTCGAAGAGGAAATCGAGTCCGTCTCCTTTGGCCGCATCGCGGCGCAGACCGCCAAGCAGGTCATCGTCCAGAAGGTCCGGGAGGCAGAGCGTGCCCGTGTCGTTGAGCAGTATACCGATCGCAAGGGCGAACTGATCAACGGTATCGTCAAGCGACTGGAACGCGGCAGCATCATCCTCGACCTCGGCAACAATATCGAAGCGGTGGTGCCCCGCGAACACGTCATCCCCCGGGAACCGGTTCGGCCCGGCGATCGGATCCGTGGTTATCTTTATGATGTGCGCGCCGAGCCTCGGGGACCTCAGCTTTTCGTGAGCCGTACCATACCCGAGTTCCTCATTGAGCTGTTCAAGCTTGAAGTCCCAGAGGTGGGCGAAGGGCTGATCGATATCAAGGCCGCAGCCCGTGATCCCGGATTGCGTGCAAAAATTGCTGTCCACTCCAACGACTCGCGTATCGACCCGGTGGGAGCCTGTGTGGGAATGCGCGGGTCGCGTGTACAATCCGTAACTAACGAGATTAACGGTGAGCGGGTTGATATCGTTTTATGGAACGAAAATGCGGCACAGTTTGTCATAAATGCAATGTCACCGGCCGAGGTGATCTCCATTGTAGTGGATGAAGACTCGCACAGCATGGATCTTGCGGTAAGCGAGGATCAGCTGTCGCAGGCAATCGGCCGCAATGGGCAGAATGTACGGCTTGCATCGGAACTGACGGGCTGGGAACTCAATGTCATGACCGAGGAGCAGGCCGAGGAAAAAAGCGAAGCCGAAGCCGAATCCCTTATCCGGTTATTCACCGACGAACTCAATGTCGACGAGGAAGTCGGCACCATCCTCGCTCAGGAAGGCTTTTCGAGCATCGAAGAGGTCGCCTATGTTCCGGTGGTCGAAATGCTTGAAATCGAAGAGTTCGATGAAGACATCGTCAATGAACTCCGCTCCCGCGCCAAGGATGTCCTGCTGACCCGAGAGATCAGCAACGAGGAACGCAGCGACACCGGCACGGTTCAGACTTTGGCAAGCATGGAGGGCATGGACGCGGAACTTTTGGAAATCCTGGCTGGCCGCGATATCAAATCGATGGACGACCTGGCAGAACTCGCCGTTGACGATTTGATGGATATCGAAGGAATGGATGAAGAGCGTGCCGCCAAACTCATTATGGAAGCGCGTAAGCCCTGGTTCGAAAGTGACCAGTCAGACGAAGCAGGAGAGTAGTGTACATGGCAGAGGTTACCGTCAAACAGTTTGCCGAGACGATCGGGATCCCGTTCGAGCGCCTGCTGAGTCAATTGGCTGATGCGGGGGTTTCCGCCGATGGCGGCGACGCGCTCATCGGTGATGATGACAAGGTCCGGCTGCTGGACTACCTGCGCGGCAGGCACGGGACCACCGTACCGGCGAAGGCAAATGAAGAAGAGGATGCGACACCACGGAAGGTGACGCTCAAACGGCGTTCCACCAGCGAACTTCGACAGAAATCCGCCGGCACCAAAGGCAAGACGGTGACCGTGGAGGTGCGTAAGAAACGCACCTATGTCAAGCGCAGCGTGGTAGCGGCCGAAGAGAACAAGAAGCTCGACCAGGAAGTGGCCGAACGGCTCGAGAAAGAGATTGCCGAGGATGCGGTTCGCCGGGCCGAAGAGGAGGCGATCCGAAAGGCCGAGGAAGAGAAGAAACACGCCGAAGAGGAAGTGCGTCGCAAGGAAGAAGAGAAAAAACAGGCCGAAGAAGAGGCCCTCCGAAAGCAGCGTGAATCGGCCGAAAAAGAGAAGGCCGACGCCGAGGCCCGCCGCAAGGCGGAAGAGCAGGTCGCGCAGGCGCCGCGTCGCGAGACCGGGAAAGAGACGAAGCCGGAACGGGGAAAACCCAAAAAACGCAAAGGACCTGCGCGTCGGGATGAAGCAGAAGTTGGAAAACTGCACGTCTCTGCCGATAAGTCCGGCCGTCGCAAGAAAAAAGGTAAGAAACCGATCGTCACCAGCACCCGGCATGGCTTCGAGAAGCCCACAGCGCCGGTAGTTCGGGAGGTCAATCTCCCCGAAACGATCACGGTGGGTGAACTGGCAGACCGAATGGCCGTGAAAGCGGCCGAAGTCATCAAGACCATGATGAAGATGGGTACGATGGTCACCATTAATCAGGTGATTGATCAGGATACGGCCTCCATCGTGGTCGAGGAGATGGGCCACAGGCCCGTCATGCTCAAGGAAAATGCCCTCGAAGAAGAGGTGCTTGCCCAGGCCGAAGTGTCGGGCGAGGCCGTCGACCGTGCGCCGGTGGTTACCATCATGGGTCATGTCGATCACGGTAAAACATCGCTGCTTGACCACATTCGACGTACTCGTGTCGCCGCCGGCGAGGCGGGGGGCATTACCCAGCATATCGGGGCATACCACGTGGAAACCGACCGCGGGATGGTCTCCTTCCTCGATACACCGGGGCACGCAGCATTCACATCCATGCGTGCACGCGGTGCCCAGGTCACCGATATCGTGATTCTGGTGGTGGCAGCCGACGACGGCGTCATGCCCCAGACCAAGGAGGCGGTGCAGCATGCACGGGCAGCCGGAGTGCCTATCGTCGTTGCGGTCAACAAGATTGACAAAGAGGCGGCCGACCCCGAGCGCGTTAAACAGGAACTCGTGCAGCTAGAGGTCATTCCGGAAGAGTGGGGTGGTGATGTGATGTTCGTGCCGGTCTCGGCCAAGACCGGACAGGGTATTGATAACCTGCTGGATGCCGTTCTTCTGCAGGCGGAACTGCTTGAACTGAAAGCGGTAGCCGATGGGCCGGCCAAGGGCATTGTGGTCGAGTCCCGTCTCGATAAGGGCCGCGGTCCGGTGGCTACGATACTGGTCCAGAGCGGGACCCTTCGCAAGGGCGATATCGTTCTGGCCGGCCACGAATATGGCCGAGTTCGGGCAATGCTGAATGAGGCCGGAGCGCCGGTCACCGAAGCGGGACCCTCCATCCCGGTGGAGATCCTGGGCCTGTCGGGTACGCCGGTCGCCGGTGACGAAGCGCTGGTGGTACCGGACGAGCGCAAAGCCCGCGAAGTGGCGAATTTCCGTCAGGGGAGATACCGTGACGTCAAGCTCGCCCGTCAGCAGCAGGCGAAGCTGGACAATATGTTCGCCGACATGAAAGAGGGAAAGGTCAGTACCCTCAACATCCTCTTGAAGGCGGATGTCCAAGGTTCGGTAGGTGCGATCAGCGATGCACTGGAGAAACTTTCCACGGACGAAGTCCGGGTCAAGATCGTCGCCAGCGGCGTCGGGGGCATCAACGAGTCGGATGTCAACCTGGCGGTTGCCTCTAACGCCATTGTCATCGGCTTCAATGTGCGTGCCGATACGGCGGCCAAACGTCTTATCGAAGAGCAGGACGTCGATCTGCATTACTACAGCGTCATTTATGACCTCATCGACGAAGTGAAGCGGGCGATGACGGGCATGCTGGCACCGGAGTTCAAGGAG
The DNA here is from genome assembly GCF_016841685.1 of Thiohalomonas denitrificans. Lineage (GTDB taxonomy): Bacteria > Pseudomonadota > Gammaproteobacteria > Thiohalomonadales > Thiohalomonadaceae > Thiohalomonas > Thiohalomonas denitrificans_A. Next base: position 5,593 of record NZ_JAENYR010000022.1, on the reverse strand, counting down.
CAGATCATCGGGCTGGCCGAGGTTCGGGAGGTTTTCCGTTCGCCGAAGCTGGGGCAGGTGGCCGGCTGCATGGTCGTGGACGGGGTAGTCAAACGCCATAGTCCGATTCGTGTCCTGCGTGAGAATGTCGTTGTTTACGAAGGTGAGCTGGAATCGCTGCGGCGTTATAAAGATGACGTGAACGAAGTCAAATCGGGTCTGGAATGCGGTATTGGCGTAAAGAATTACAATGACGTCAAGGCGGGCGACCAGATCGAAGTCTACGAACGGGTCCAGGTTGAGCGTAAGCTCTAGCGGTACCGCTCCCGAGCACAGGTAAACAGCGTGGCGAAGGAATACAGTCGTGCACGTCGGGTCGGCGAGCAGATGCAGCGGGACCTGGCAGAGCTGATCCAGCGTGAGCTCAACGATCCGCGGGTCGGCTTTGTTACTATTTCGGGCGTCGAGGTATCGCGCGATCTGGAGCACGCCAAGGTGTTTGTTTCGTTACTGGACCAACAGGGCGATGCGGAGCAGAGCCTGCAGGCACTGACACATGCGGCGGGTTTTCTCCGTCGCGAGCTCGGGCGGCGGATGAGTACCCGCACGGTGCCACGCCTGCGATTCGTGCTCGATACCTCGATTCAGGAAGGGAGCCGACTCAGTTCGTTGATTGACGAAGCGGTGCGCCGGGATCGGGAAAGGCGGGACCGGGACGAATAATTACCATCCAACGCATGGCGCTGCCGGTTCGTCCGGCAGCGCCATTGTTTTTTATAGGGCAGAAAGTGGCACGTCGACAAAAACGCAGGGGCCGCAAGATCAGCGGTATCCTCCTCCTCGACAAGCCGGTCGGATTGACATCCAATGCCGCGCTTCAGGAGGTAAAGCGCCTGTACAAGGCCGAGAAAGCGGGCCATACCGGCAATCTGGATCCGCTCGCCAGTGGGCTGCTGCCCGTCTGCTTCGGGGAAGCGACCAAACTCTCCGCTTTCCTGCTGGATTCCGACAAGATTTATGTAGGGGTGTGTAAGCTCGGCGAACGTACTGCCAGTGGTGATGCCGAGGCAGAGGTCTTCGAGCGCCGTCCCACCGATGGCGTGACGATGGCGCGGGTGGAGGAGGTTCTGGAGAGTCTTCGTGGAGCCATTCAGCAGATTCCGCCCATGCATTCGGCCATCAAGCGCCAGGGACAGCCGCTGTACAAGCTTGCACACCAGGGGATCGAGGTGGAGCGGGAGCCCCGTTCGGTTCATATCTATGAACTGCGGATGCTGCGGCTGGAAGGCGATGAGCTGGAGATTTATGTCCATTGCTCCAAAGGCACCTACATCCGCACGCTGGCTGAAGATATCGGCGAAGCGCTAAATTGTGGCGCCCATCTATCTCAACTGCGCCGCACCGCTGTCGGCCCCTTCACCGAAGAGGGGATGGTCACCATGGAGGCACTGGAGGAAAGGGCAGCGCAGGGGCTCGGGCGCCTGGATGACGTATTGCTGCCCATGGAGGAGGCGCTCTCCGGGTGGCCGGCAGTAGCGCTGACCGATACCAGCACTTTTTATGTGCGCCAGGGACAGCCTGTTCTCGTGCCGCAGGCGCCAACCGGTGGATGGGTGCGGTTGTTTGGTCCGGAACAGGAGTTTCTGGGCGTCGGCCGCGTGCTGGATGATGGTCGGATCGCCCCGAAACGGCTTGTCAGGGGCAGTTGACCGCAATTTTCCCTGGAGTGGCATTTCCGGCTATTTGCAGGCCCAAAGCACTCAGCCGAAGCAGGACAACCCTGTCTTCACCTGCTCAACGCCGCGCGCATGTTAGTTCATTTGACCTCTCAGGTGCTTGCCCGCCGTGGCGCCACTTGAAATTGTGCCCGGCCGGCACGGACCCGAATTCCTTGTTCAAAGAGCGGATTGGCGGTTACAATGTACGTTTGACAACCAGCTAGGAGCAGTTTACAGCGATGTCCCTGAACAACGAGCAGAAAGCCGCGATCGTCAGTGAGTACGGTAAGGCCGGCAGCGACACCGGTTCGCCCGAGGTGCAGATCGCCCTCCTGTCTGCCAATATTGAGCAGCTGTCGGGCCACTTCAAAGAGCATATTCACGACCATCACTCCCGTCGTGGTCTGCTGCGGATGGTGAGTCAGCGTCGCAAGCTGCTGGATTATCTCAAGCGAAAAGATCTCGAGCGCTACCGTACGGTCCTTAGCCGTCTCGGACTGCGCAAGTAAGCACACCCGCTCAAGGCCCATAAAGGAAGTAACAGTGACGCCCATCAAGAAACAGTTTCAATACGGCGACCATACGGTAACTCTTGAGACCGGAGCCATTGCCCGCCAGGCTTCCGGGGCTGTGAAGTGCAGTATGGGGGATACCGTGGTGCTGGTCACCGCGGTTGCCATCAAGGAAGCGATCGAAGGTCGGGACTTTTTTCCGTTGACGGTCAATTACCAGGAAAGAACCTACGCTGCGGGTAAAATCCCCGGTGGGTTCTTCCGCCGTGAAGGCCGGCCGACCGAGAAAGAGACGCTCACCTCCCGCCTTATCGATCGTCCCCTTCGCCCGCTGTTCCCCGATGGGTTTAAAAACGAAGTTCAGGTTATCGCTACCGTCATTTCCCTTGACCCGGAAATTGATCCCGATATCCCCGCCATGATCGGAGCCTCGGCCGCATTGGCCCTGTCCCCTGCGCCGTTCAACGGCCCGATTGGCGGCGCCCGCGTGGGCTTCAAGGATGGCGAATACCTGCTCAATCCGAGTCTGTCCAGTCTGCCTGATTTGGACCTGAACCTGGTGGTGGCCGGAACCGGGTCTGCCGTGCTGATGGTGGAGTCCGAAGCCAACGGTTTGACCGAAGAGCAGATGTTGGGTGCTGTGCTTTACGGCCACGAACAGATGCAGACGGTGATCAAGACCATCAATGAATTGGTCGCTGAAGCGGGTAGCCCGAAATGGGACTGGCAGGCACAGAAGGAAGATAGCGCCCTCAAGATGGCAGTCGAAGAAGCCGGCCAATCCGCTATCAATGACGCTTATCAGATCAAGGAAAAGCTCGATCGTTACGATCGCCTGAGTGCGATTCGCAGCGACATCATCGAGAAGCTGGCCAGTCCCGAAGCTGAGAACAGCTGGGAAGCCGGCGATATCGCCAAGGCGGTCTCCAAACTGGAGAAGCAGGTCGTCCGTAGCCGTATTCTGACCGGTGAGCCGCGTATCGACGGTCGGGACACCAAGACAGTTCGGGCTATCGATGTTGAAGTCGGCGTGCTGCCACGTACCCACGGCTCTGCCCTGTTTACCCGCGGCGAAACCCAGGCGCTGGTTGTCACGACGCTGGGTACCGCTCGCGATGCGCAGGTAATCGATGCCATCGAAGGTGAGCGTAAAGAACCGTTCATGTTCCATTACAACTTCCCGCCGTACTGCGTGGGGGAGACCGGCTTTGTCGGTAGTCCTAAACGGCGTGAGATTGGTCACGGTCGCCTTGCCAAACGCGGTGTTCAGGCGATGATGCCCGACTTTGACGGCTTCCCGTATTCCGTACGGGTGGTTTCGGAGATCACCGAATCCAATGGCTCCAGCTCCATGGCCAGCGTCTGCGGCTCTTCACTCGCCCTGATGGATGCCGGCGTGCCGATGAAAGCGCCGGTGGCCGGTGTGGCCATGGGCCTCATCAAAGAGCAAGACCAGTTTGCGGTTCTGACCGATATCATGGGTGACGAGGATCACCTCGGCGACATGGACTTCAAGGTGGCCGGCTCCGCGGATGGCATCACCGCGCTACAGATGGATATCAAGATTGAGGGCATTACTCGCGAGATCATGGAGATTGCCCTGGAGCAGGCCAAGGGTGCCCGACTCCATATCCTGGAGAAGATGAGTGCCGCCATTGCCACCCCGCGCGAAGAGATGTCGGAATATGCACCGCGTTACATCACCTTCAAGATCAATCCGGAGCGGATTCGTGATGTGATCGGGAAAGGCGGCGCCACGATTCGCCAGATCACGGAAGAGACCGGTACCAGTATCGACATAAGCGATGATGGCACCATCAAGATCGCGTCGATCGACAACGCTGCTGGACAGGAGGCACGTTCCCGTATTGATCAGCTAACCGCTGATGTCGAAGTAGGAACGGTATACGAGGGCCGGGTGGCCAAACTGATGGACTTTGGCGCCTTCGTGACCATCCTTCCCGGTAAGGACGGTCTGGTGCACATCTCCCAGATTTCCGATGAGCGGGTGGAGAAAGTCTCTGACAAGCTCAACGAGGGGGATCTGGTCAAGGTGAAGGTCCTGGAGATCGATAAACAGGGCCGAATCCGCCTCAGTATGAAAGCCATTGGTCCCGAAGACTAAGGTGCCGCGCTTCAAGTAAAAAGGGACCGTTTCGGTCCCTTTTTTGTGTTTGAATTGCATTCTCCCGATTTCCATGAATTCACGGCATCCGGCGACACAAGTTTCGCTGGTGTGATAGCCGGGTAGGGTACGAAATGCCAGGAATCCGACATCCTGTTCATGCGTTCCGGCGACTTCCCGACCTGCTGGATCCATATCTCCGGCTGACCATGGGACTCGCTGGTCTGTTGGTGGCGATTTACATGATGGCCCGAGGCATCGTCTGGATATGGCCACTCACTTTGGGGGCGATCTACTTGGTGTGGGATTTCTTTCGCAATGCAGGCGTCTGGAGTGCATTCCGTGCATTTCGGGAGGGGCGAATCGAAGTCGTACGGCAGGAGGTGAACCAGATTCGCTGGTCCAACTTACTGTCGCCGGTGAGTCGCAGCTATTACCATTGGCTGCGTGGCGCGGTAGATGCTGCTGATGGTCGCTATGCAGCCGCCCGGGTGCACTTGCTGGTGGCGGCTGCCGGGTCGCTCAAGACAGAGAATGATAGGGCGTTGGTCCAGTGCCTTCTGGCGGAGACCGCTTTTCAAAATGGTCAGCCGGATGAAGCTGCTACACACGGAAAGATGGCCGCTGCGCTTTCGACACATCCGCAAATCAGCAGGCTTGTTGGTGAGCTGTCCCGACGGATTGTCGCCGGTCGCTGACAATCCATCCCTGGACATCGCGGCTCCTGGACCTCCCTTGTCCTCGCAGCATATTGTCCATCCCTGGACATAATGTCTTTGTGGGCTTCCCGGGCATGGTGCAGGCACAGGATCCGATTGAGTTGCTCGGGGCTCTGGTGCACCGCCCGGTGAGCGTCTTGAGGGTGCTTTGGATTGATCGCAAAGCGACGGGTGAAATCGGCTAGAAAGCTGGTGAGGAAACGGTTGTACCTGTTGGCATCCGCCCGAAAACCGGGAAACCGGGGGTCTACCATCGGATTTGCAGGTTAGCGGAGCCCCCGCATAAAACGCCGCGGCACAGGCGATGACTCAACGTACAAATCCCCTCTGTCCACACCGTTCCTTCATTTAACCGGTCAAAGAGACATTTTCTACTTTGAATGGAGGGGACCAGCTTTGGGCCAACAATGGTCTTTGCAGGCGTAGCGGCTTTGCGGTGATAATTCGTAACTGTTCGCCCCGATTGATCGTGCGCGGCATAGGATATTCGTCATCCCCGCGCAGGCGAACCGTCATCCCCGCGCAGGCGGGGATCCATTT
>NZ_JAENYR010000021.1 GCF_016841685.1 Thiohalomonas denitrificans | reverse complement strand
GTCATTCCCGCGTAGGCGGGAATCCAGAGGACAGAAGCATGGCTCAAAATGGATCTCCGCCTACGCGGGGATGACGGATTTCCTGGGGCATGCGCGATCACCCGGACAGTTACCCCGGAGGAATAAAACAGCCGGTTGAACCGGACGCAGCCGGGCGCAGGCAAATGCCTGCACTTGGCTGCAGGTTCCCCGGGGGCAAAAATGGAAAGAAACCTCTCTGTGCCCAAAAATGTATTTCCTGGAGGCAGTAATGGAAAAACTGACACGCGAAGACCTGTACAGCCTGGAACGTTACGCAGAGATGCGTCCGGAGTTTCGCGCCAGGGTGTTGGAGCACAAGAAGCACCGGCAGGTTGCCATCGGCCCCAACGCCACCCTCTATTTCGAGGACCGGTTTACCATGCAGTACCAGATTCAGGAGATGCTGCGGGTGGAGCGCATCTTCGAGCCCGAGGCGATCGAGGAGGAGCTGGCCACCTACAATCCACTCATTCCGGACGGCAGCAACTGGAAAGCGACCTTCATGCTCGAATATCCGAACGAGAAGGAGCGCCGGCGGAATCTCGCAGCCCTCCGGGGCATCGAGAAGCAGACCTACGTTCAAGTTGATGGTTTCGAGCGGATATATCCGATCGCCAACGAAGACCTGGAACGTACCAATGAAGAGAAGACCTCATCGGTTCACTTCATGCGCTTCGAACTGGCCCCGGAGATGGTAGCGGGAGTGAAAGAGGGAAGCACAGTAGCGATGGGTATCGAGCATCCCGAATACAGCTACCGCCTCGACTCGATCGCTGCACCGGTGCGGAACGCGTTGGCGGCCGATCTCGATTGATCCGGTGAGGTTCCCGGGAGCCTGCCCGAGAAATCTGGCCAATCAGGCTTGGCCGCACGACTCCCTGGATGGAGGAGTCAGAGCGAAGCATGCCGCCATGGATCGCATCCTCCCCGGCCTTTGAGGGGCCGGATTGTGCGGTAGGGCTCGTGCACTTTTCTCGGGCAGGTTCAAGACGAGAAAAGCGGGTTCCGCCCCACCAGTATCCCCTGACAGATCGCCCGAAACCGCCACTCTGCCAAGCGCCCCCACGACAGTGGCAGCCGTTCTGCTCGCCTGCCAAAAGTTGGACGTCGGTCACATTCCCATGCTTGACATGTGGGAATACTGGATTCAGTCTTAGTCTCGTTAAAAACTTCTGCGATCCGGCCCAATCGGACCGGAAAAAAAACCTGAAAAAGTAAGCAGCTAGGGGTATTCAATGAGATTAGTACGTTATACGGGAGCGATAATGGCTCTGACCATCGTTGCGACCGGCCAAGCCACGGCAAAAGAACCCATTGAACCGATCCTGCCGGTTCAGAATGTCGATCGGGCACAGGTCGAACTGGGCAAAAAGCTTTATTTCGATCCGCGCCTGTCCAAATCGGGATTTATTTCCTGCAACTCCTGCCACAATCTGAGCATGGGCGGTACCGATAATCTGAAGACCTCCATCGGTCACAAGTGGCAGCAAGGTCCCATCAACTCTCCTACAGTGCTCAACTCAAGCATGAACCTGGCACAGTTCTGGGACGGTCGCGCCAAGGACCTCAAGGAACAGGCCGCCGGCCCAATCGCCAACCCCGGCGAGATGGCCTCAACCCACACTCTGGCCATCGACATCCTGCGTTCCATTCCCGGCTACGTGACCGAGTTCAAGCGGGTGTTTGATACCGATGAAATCGACATTGACCAAGTGACCCAGGCCATCGCTGAGTTCGAGAAAACCCTGGTCACTCCGGGTTCCCGCTTCGACCAGTGGCTGTTGGGTGACAAGGCTGCCATCACGGCCAAGGAGAAGGCCGGCTATAAACTGTTCAAGGATAGCGGTTGCGTTGCGTGTCACAGTGGTCCTGCGGTAGGCGGCAACTCCTTCCAGAAGATGGGGGTGATTGAGCCCTACGAAACCACGAGTCCGGTCGAGGGCCGCAGCGCCGTCACCGGCAAGGATGCGGACCGCTTCAAGTTCAAGGTGCCGACCCTGCGTAATGTCGAACTGACCTACCCGTACTTTCACGATGGTGAGGCGGCGACCTTGAAGGAGGCGGTCGACGTGATGGGTCGGTTGCAGCTCGGTAAAAATTTCTCGGACGAGGAGAATGCCCAAATCGTGGCCTTCCTGAAGACGCTGACAGGTGAGCAGCCGTCATTCCCGATGCCTATCCTGCAGCCTTCGACTGACAAGACTCCCGCTCCCCAGCCTTTCGGCTCATAACCGGTACCGTTTGGCGGGATCGACCGAAAGAATCCGGCCCCGGTTACGGGGCCGGATTTTTATTCCAAAAGGACGGGAAAGGTTTTCTCCACCGTGCTCTACAATCTTCGAGCCCAGGGTGGCATCGAACAGGCGATCCCCGGTTCCAGGCCAGGTTTGCTGCATGGCTTTCGAAAGCGGAGGACGAAACGCCCGCAAGAGGTAGTAGGCGGTGCAGGGCTCAAGCAGGCAAAGAGCCGTGATGCAAAAGGGCGATGGCGAACCTTTGAGTCACACTCGATCAGGTTTCCCCTGGGATGGAATGACCTGCTCGGGTTTTAAAGAAGGCGAAACGAGGAATTCAGGATGAATAAGCTTGAGTGCCTTCAAGCGGCTGTGGCCTTCGAACAACCGGACCGGATACTGGGGGCCGAGTCCCCATTGCCTCTGCTGTTTTCCGGGCGCGTCTTTCTGTACCCCCCTGCTGTCTGTATAATGCCCCACTTCGGCGCAGCAGCGGTTGAACCGTTCCAACCGGTGGGTGCCCCGGTTGTGGTATGATTGAGAGTCAATGGTGGCCTGCATCGGTCCCCCCGCGACGATAAACCGTGAACCCGGTCAGGCCTGGAAGGGAGCAGCCGTAGCGGTGGACTCGGGCGCCGGGGTGTGGCTGGTGCGGGCCGCCACCCTTCATGAACTTCATGGATGAGCTCGCTGGCGCCGCGATGGGCCTTTCCTGAGAATCAAGTTCTCTGCGTACTCTGCGCCTCTGCGCCTCTGCGGTGCATTCGTCATTTCGGCAGCCGTGCGTCGAACCGGGTTCTCCGGTAAAGTATCTTCCCTTATTTCCACCCGGTTTCATATCCATGAGCTATCAGGTGCTGGCCCGGAAATGGCGTCCCCGTTCGTTCCCGGAAATGGTGGGGCAGGAGCATGTGCTGCGCGTCCTGATCAATGCGCTGGATAATGATCGCCTGCACCACGCCTTTCTCTTTACCGGGACCCGTGGTGTAGGCAAGACCAGCGTCGCGCGGATCCTGGCAAAGTCCCTGAATTGCGAGCAGGGGGTGAGTTCCCGACCCTGCGGCGAGTGCAGCGCCTGTCGGGAGATCGACGAAGGGCGTTTCGTTGACCTGGTAGAGGTGGACGCCGCCTCGCGAACCAGGGTCGAGGATACCCGCGAGCTTCTGGAAAACGTCCAGTACGCGCCGAGTCGGGGGCGTTATAAGGTCTATCTCGTGGACGAGGTGCACATGCTCTCGAACCACAGCTTCAATGCCCTGCTGAAGACGCTCGAGGAGCCGCCGCCGCACGTAAAATTCCTGCTGGCGACCACCGATCCGCAGCGTTTGCCGGTAACCATCCTCTCCCGCTGTCTGCAGTTCAATCTCAAGCGGCTGCCGCTGGAGCCGATCCGCGATCACCTGATTGCGATTCTGGAAAAGGAGGGCGTAGAAGCGGATCCGACAGCCCTGGTGGAAATCGCGCGCGCCGCCGACGGCAGTATGCGGGATGCCTTGAGCCTGCTCGACCAGGCCATCGCTTACGGCGCCGGTCGACTCGATGCCGCCGAAGTCCGCGATATGCTCGGCACGGTGGATCGCCATCAGGTCGCCGGGTTGATAGAGGCCCTGGCCGGTGGCGATGCCGAGCAGGTGATTGCCGCCAGCAACCTGTTGGCCGAACGGGCGCCGGATTTCGGCGGCGTCCTGAATGAGTTGAACAGTCTGCTGCAGCGCATCGCGCTGGCCCAGATCGTCCCTGCTGCAGTGGATGATTCCGGAGGGGACGCCGAGACGGTTCGGGCTCTGGCGGAGCGCCTTTCGCCGGATGATGTTCAGCTCTACTATCAAATCGGCATTGTCGGTCGTCGGGACCTGCCTCTGGCCCCCGATGCCCGTAGCGGTTTCGAGATGGTGCTGCTGCGCATGCTGGCCTTTCGTCCTGCCGAAACCATGCCGCCCAGTGGCCGGCATGCTGCCGTCGACCCATCCCGTCGTGCTGCCCCCCCTGCTGGCAGCGTACCGCAGGTTTCCGCCTCACCGCCGGCACGCGGGGTCGAACCGTCCCGGCGCGAATCGACAGCGGGGACGGTGTCCACTGATCAAGCACCGGCATCCATTGCAGAGCCTCCAGCCGAGCGTACAGCGAATGCACCGCCGACGGACGAAGAGGATTGGGACGGCCTGGTGGCGGCCCTGCCGCTGGCGGGAATGTCGCAGCAGTTTGCCCTGCACTGCGCACTGGCCCGGCGCAATGGGGACCATTTTGAACTGGTGCTCGATCGGGGCGTCGAACACCTGAGCCACAATCCTAAATGGGAGCAGGCGCTCAAGAAAGCGCTGGAGAGTCATCTGCGACGGCCGGTGCAGCTTTCGGTTACCGTCGGCTCCGCACCTGAGGCGACCCCCCATCAGCTCAATGAGCAACGCACCGCGGCATCGCAGAGCGAGGCGGAACAGGCGATCCGGGATGACCCACGGCTCAACGCCCTTTTGGAGCGGTTCGATGGAGAGGTGGATTCGGGCAGCATCCGCCCGGTCGGGTAAGGTCCGCCCGGTCGGGTAAGGGCTGTTTAACCGCAAAGACGCAAAGAGCGCCAAGAACACCAATGATCAGTGCTACGTTTGCGCGACTTATGGAACGGAGCATCTTACCTGCCGGTACTTCAAGCCGCATCTTTAGGTCTTTGCGGTCAATCGATTTTTAAGAGTCGGGCGCCACGGGCCGTGCCTGATAAACTATTTTAGATAATCGGCGCCGGGCAAGGCGCGCAACAGAAAAGAGGTTGAGATGAAAGGCGGATTCGGCAACATGATGAAGCAGGCCCAGAAGATGCAGGCCGACATGCAGAAGGTTCAGGAAGAACTGGCCAATATGGAGGTCACCGGCAAGGCCGGGGGCGATATGGTCAGTGTCATCATGACCGGCCGGCACGACCTGAAGCGGGTTTCCATCGACGATAGCGTGATGGATGACAAGGAGATGCTGGAAGATCTGCTGGCGGCTGCGGTCAATGACGCGGTTCGGCAGCTGGAGCAGCAGTCCCAGGAGAAAATGTCCGGCGTAACCGAGGGCATGAATCTACCCGGCGGGATGAAGTTCCCGTTCTGAGGATGAGTGCAAGCCCTCTCATTGCGCAGCTGATTGAGTCGCTGCGCTGTCTGCCCGGTGTTGGCCCGAAATCGGCACAGCGCATGGCCTATCACCTGCTCGAACGGGATCGTGACGGCGCCCGGCGTTTGGCCGAGGCGCTGGTTACGGCGGCCGAGCAGGTTGGACACTGCGCGCGCTGCCGGACCTTTACCGAGTCGGAGGTGTGCGATATCTGCAGTGACGAGCGCCGCGACCACTCGCTGCTGTGCGTGGTGGAGTCACCGGCCGATGTCCAGGCGCTGGAGGGTTCCATCGATTACCGTGGGCTCTACTTCGTGCTGATGGGGCATCTTTCCCCTTTGGATGGGATCGGTCCCGAGGATATCGGCCTGGACAAGCTCATCGAGCGCTTCGATGGGGCAGATATCCGCGAGATTATTCTCGCCACCAATCCTACCGTGGAAGGCGAGGCCACTGCCCACTATATCGGCGAACTTTCCCGCGAACGCGGCATCCGGGCCACCCGGCTTGCCCATGGCATCCCCCTCGGCGGCGAGTTGGAGTTCGTCGACGGCACGACCCTCTCCCACGCCTTCCTGGGGCGTCAGGCCATCGAGTAGAGCAAAGCTGAACAGACGGGATTTTTGACTACAGGGCACGGAGACATCGAGAGCAATGTTGTCTTTCTTACCTTGTGCTAACCGTCGAGAAAAGCTCAACCACGGGGTGTACGGGGCACTCGGGGATTAAAAATTAACCACCACGGCAGCGCTGAGAATACCAGCCAGTTCATCGTTCTTCTCTGTGTACTCAGTGGTCATCAAGCAGTTTCCCCGTGTTCCCCGTGCACCCCGTGGTTAAAATCTTCTTTCTGTATTCTCCGTGGTTAACCGGCAGCCAGCCGCCCCCCCCCGAGATCAATACGAAGGGGCCTTGTCCGCCACGTTGGCTGCGATTCGCCGAAAACTGGTGAGCCGCTGGGGCGTGATTTTGCCGGCTTTCACCGCGGCCGTAATGGCACAGCCCGGCTCGCTGTTGTGTCGGCAATCCCGAAAGCGACAGCCGCCGAGAAAGGGACGAAACTCGAGGAAGCCTTCCGCCAACTCCGGTTCGCTCATCGTCCAGAGCCGGAATTCCCGTACCCCCGGTGAATCGATGACGTCGCCGCCGGAAGGCAGGTGGTAGAGGCGGGCGGAGCTGGTCGTGTGCCGACCGAGGCCGGTCACTTCCGCCAGGTCGCCGACCGTAATCGCCTCGTCGGGTAACAGGGCCTTGGCCAGTGATGATTTTCCGACCCCCGACTGACCGGCGAAGATACTGGTTCTGTCTTTCAGCGCGGTCAACAAATCATCCAGACCGTGGTCGGCTCGGGTAGTGGCGAAGATGATCCGGTAACCGATATCCCGATAGATCGAGAGCTGCGCCTCCACCCGTGCCCGACCCTCCGGGTCCAGCAGGTCGACCTTGTTGAAGACCACCACCGGCGTAATGCCGCTTTTTTCCGCAGCGACCAGAAACTGGTCGAGGGAATCGGTGCTGAAGGGCGGTTCCGGTGCGGCCACCACCAGGATTTGATCAATATTTGCGGCCAGAGCCTTCATCTCGCCCGAGAAATCGGGGCGGGCGAGGAGGGTGTCGCGTTCCTCGACTGCCACGACCACCCCGGTATTATTATCGGACGATTGCCAGACGACGCGGTCACCCACCACCGGCATGGCCAGATTTCGGCGGAGGTGGCAGCGGCGAACCTCGCCGGTTGAGGCCTCCACATCGACGCTGGCGCCGTAGTTGGCGATGATACGGCCATGCTGTTCCTGGCCCAGAGGCCCGGCCTCTGTCTCGATTTGGCCCTCACGGCGCTTTGCACGTTCCAGACGCTCATTCTGGATCTTGTTGATGCGCCACGCTTGACGCCGGTTCAGTTTCTGCTTGCCCATGGGCGGGTCGGTATCATCCTGTCAGTGCGTTGACCCGGGCGGCGAGGATAAAGTCGTTACGACTCAATCCGTCGGCCGAGTGGGTAGTGAAGTGAACCTTGCCACGCTTGTAGGAGAGTTCCAGGTCGGGATGATGGTCCTCCCGATTGGCCTCCCAGGCCACGGCGTTGGCGAAGCCCATCGTTTCGTAAAAATTGCCGAACGCGAATTCACGGACCAGGGTCCTCCCGTCATCACTCACTGTCCAGCCCGGTACTTCGCCCAGCAGAGTATCGACTTCTTCCCTTTTCAGACGAGTAGGATCGGCAGAGCAGTGCTCATTCTCCAGCATGGCGTTACTCCTCGAAACGATAATAACTCTTGTTAAGATAGCGGGCGATTGCCGCCACATCGTCGTCGAAAAGTGCGATCTGCAGGTTGTCCTTGCAGCGATTCACCTGGGTGTGCAGCCCCTCCAGGCTGTTCACCCGGCGGTCGTCGCGTGTATAGAGGGCTGAACCGTCGCCGCCGGCCATACGCTGGTGACACTCCACGCAGTGCTGCTGGTGGAGTTCTTCGCCTCCGGCCGGTTCCGCACTCGCAGTGCCGGTAAGTACTACAACAGACAACGGCAACGCCAAAATGCTCAGTTTCATATCGAACCTCCTTGATGATTGGTAAACCACAGAGTACACGGAGAACAGCGTTCCCACTGGGGCACGGGCACAATAAAACGCCTTATTGGCTGCACCGTGTCGCCCCATGGCGGTGTTTTCGCGCTGCGGCCCTGAATAGCTGTTCCGAAATCGTGTCCAACACGCTCCTTTGGTACCATTCCGAAATACCTATAGGAGCGGCGGAAGCCGCGATTCGGCATATCGCGACTTCCGTCGCTCCTACATCCATGGACACCTATTTGGAACACGTATCGAGTGTTCCGGTAGTGATGATCCCTGTTCGCAGCGGCTCAGCCGGTTTTTCCCGACAGGTGAGCGACCCGTACCGATGCCGGCGGGTGGGAGTCGTGATAGGCGGAGTGCCAGGGATCCGGGGTCAGCGTGCTGGCGTTGTCCCGGTAGAGTTTGACCAGGGCCCGTACCAGGTCGTGGGCATCGGCCTGTCGGGAGGCAAAATCATCCGCCTCGAATTCGTGGCGCCGCATCACCGCAGCCATCAGCGGCTGCAGGAAGAAGGTGAAAACCGGTGCCACGAGCAAAAACAGGGCCAGCGCCCCGTGTACGGAAGGTTCAGTGAGCCCCAGGCCCGAATAGAACCAGGTTTGGCCCATCAGGTAGCCCAGAGCCGCGAGTCCGCCCAGACTGAGCAGGGCAACCGTACCCAGCCGTTTGGCGACATGTCGGCGGCGGAAATGTCCCAGTTCGTGGGCCAGTACGGCCTCGATCTCCTCGCCGTTCAGTGTCTCCAGCAGCGTATCGAAGAAGACGATGCGCTTGCTGTTGCCGACGCCGCTGAAATAGGCGTTGCCGTGGCTTGAGCGGCGCGAACCGTCCATGACGAACACACCTTTGGATTCGAACCCGCAACGCTCAAGCAAGGACTCGATGCGCTGCACCAGTTCGCGATCCTCAAGCGGCGTGAACTTGTTGAACAGCGGGGCGATAATGCTGGGAAACGCCCAGAGCATCAGCAGATTGAAGCCCATCCACACCGCCCAGACATAGAACCACCACCCCTTGTTACCGTAATCGGCGGCCACCGGGTTGTGGCCCGCATCCATCAGCCACAATACCAGCGCCACCAGAGGAAGACCCAGCGCCAGGGCAATCAGGGACTGCTTGAGTCGATCGGAGAGAAACAGTCCCGGTGTACTGCGATTGAAGCCGAAGCGCTTTTCGACCCCGAAGGTGCGATAGAGGGCGAACGGCAGGTCCAGCAGTGAGAAAAGCAGGAAGAGGCTGAGGAGAAAGCCGGTTCCGGTCACCAATGGACCCAACTCCCACTGTTGCCACACGCCGTTCAGCCAGGATAGCCCGCCCCCCAGGGTCCAGAACAGTAGCAGGCCGGCTCCGTACAGGGTCTCAATCGCGGAGAGCCGCGTGCGAGCCGTCGTATAATCGGCGGCCTTGTGGTGTGCCTCCGGGGTGATCCGCTCTGCGAAGGCCTCCGGCACCGTATCGCGGTGCATGCGCACGTGCCGTATCTGCCGGTAATCCAGGTAGAGCTGAATGCCCGTGGCCAGAAACAGCGCAGCCAGGAAAACCTGAGTGAAAATTTCCATGGAGATCCTTGAACTTCAGCGGGAAGGGCGAAGGAAGGTTAGCCTCTGATAGAATAGTTCGCAAGCAGCCGACGGCGTAGAGGCATATGGCACGAAATCCTGACAATCTTATCTGGATCGATCTGGAAATGACCGGCCTGGATCCCCAGGGAGACCGGATCATCGAGATCGCCACCATCATTACCGATGCTCATCTCAACGTGCTGGAAGAGGGGCCGGTCCTGGCCATCCATCAGAGCGAGGCCGTGCTGGCGGGAATGGATGAGTGGAATACCCGTACCCACGGTGATTCGGGCCTTTTGGAGCGTGTGCGCGCCAGCACTCTCTCCGAACTCGATGCCGAGGCGGTGACACTGGAGTTTATCGAGAAGTATGTGCCGTCGGGTGCCTCGCCGATTTGCGGCAACAGTATCTGTCAGGACCGACGCTTCCTGGCTCGGTTGATGCCGAAGCTGGAGGCGTATTTCCACTACCGCAATCTGGACGTCAGCACCCTCAAGGAACTGGCTCGGCGCTGGGCCCCGCAGGTTGCTGCCGGGTTGAAGAAAAACGGCTCGCATCAGGCCCTCGACGACATTCGGGAGTCGATCAACGAACTCCGGTACTATCGCAAGCACTTTCTCAAGGTCTAGGAGCCTGTATCCGAACTTTCTCGTTAAATAGACCCACTCGGCTTTGGCTCCTGGGAGCTTGTCCGAGAACATCGTTTTTGTAGGTTGGGGTGAGTTATGCGAACCCCAACGCTGACCTTGTTGGGCTTCGTTCCTCAGCGCCAACCTACTTTTGGATCTATTGCTATTTACGGGCAGGCCCACTGACTTTTCTTCCGAAGGCTTCGGTACCGTAGCGGTGGATGCGGATCGTATCGGACCAGTATTCGGACGTGAGGCCGGCCTTCAGCTTCAATTGTCGAAGGAGGTGTGAGGGATCGGGGAGTACCTCCCACACAATCGGCAGAAAGGTGGAGCGATGGTGGTGCTCCTCCAGTACCAGTCCATCGATTCCCGGTCGCAGTTGCGCCAGCAGATCCGCCTCCGACCAAAAGGTCACCGGTTCGGCCGGACCGAGCACGGATATCTCCAGATCGAGCTCGTCCCATTGCTCGCGGCTGAGGGGCAGAAAGCGCGGGTCGCGAAAAGCGGCGGCGAAGGCATTTTCCGCGACATCTTCCACGAGGGGGCGGTGCGGCTCCAGGGAACCGATGCAGCCTTGCAATTCACCTCGCTGGTGCAGTGTCACGAAACAGGCACCCGGCTCGCGCAGGCTTTGTTCGAAGATATCTGCATCTACGGGCAAAGCATCGGAGTCGCTCCATCCCTGCCGAATCGAGTCTTCCGCCACCGTCAGTAATACTTCACGCTGATCAGGATTCAACATCGGTAAAGCTCCAGGCACCGTAACCGACCACACTGTCACACGGGCCTGCGGCATCGGCTGAGTTGCGCAGGTCCAGGGTTTCCACGATGAGTCCCCGTCGTTTGGCAGCCACCAGCAGTCCGCGGATGGGATTGCGGCCGCAGGCGTCCTCATGGCCAATCGCCGAACAATTCAGCTGCTCAATGGCATCGCGGGTGGAACAATCCAGCCGCTGCGCAGTGGCATAGTCGTGAAAGTGTGACAGATCGGAGCTGATGACAAGGGCGGTCTCGTCACCACCCCAAAGATGCTCGATCACCTCGGCGGTCTCCTCGGGGGTGGCATCGCCAACCACCAGGGGCACCAGCCTGAAAGAGCCGAGGAGTTCCTGCAAAAATGGCAGATGGACCTCCAGACTGTGCTCCATCTGGTGGGCGGCATCCAGCCGTTTGACCTGGGGCAGTCTTTCCACCGAATCGATGTTGACCCGGTCCAGGGGGATATCGCCCAGCGGAGTATGGAAGAAATCGGCACCGGAGGTGGCCAGCCCGAGCAGCGGGACGCGGTGAGAAGGACCCAGCAGCACCACGCGCGTAATCCGCTCCCTGGCGGGCGCCAAACAGGCATAGGCGCGAGCAGCGATCGCCCCGCTGTAGAGGTATCCGGCGTGGGGCGCGATGATGGCCTTGGGGACCGAAGATTCGGGTTGGGGTGCCGCACGCAACAGCTGCAGGACCATGCCCTGCAGTTCGGCGGAATCCGAGGGATAGAAGAGACCGGCGACGGCCGGTGGTCGAATCGATGTCATGAATAAACCTCTTGGGACTGCTATTCCACCACATCAGATCATCCGGGGGATTGCTTCGTGGTGATACCGATTACCCGTATTCGATGCAATGTCCGACCGTTTCGGTGGTCTCAAGGTTCATGAGAAAGAAAATCATGATGACCGAAAAGAGGAAAAGGGTTGTGTCCGACGTTACCGAACTGACCGAGACGCGCTATTGGCATGCCCTTGAGGACGGACGGGTTCAGTGTGACCTCTGCCCGCGCTACTGCAAACTGCGTGAAGGGCAGCGGGGACTCTGTTTCGTTCGCGCCAACGTCGACAAACAGATTGTACTGACCACCTACGGCCGCTCCAGTGGCTTTTGCGTGGACCCGGTCGAGAAAAAGCCATTGAACCATTTCCTGCCCGGAACGCCGATCCTCTCGTTCGGCACGGCGGGCTGCAATCTGGCCTGCAAGTATTGCCAGAATTGGGATATCAGCAAGTCACGGGAGATGGACACGTTGATGGACCGCGCCTCGCCCGAGATGATTGCCCGGGCTGCGGAGTCCAACGGCTGCCGCAGTGTGGCCTTCACCTACAACGATCCGGTGATCTTTCACGAGTACGCCATCGATGTGGCATACGCCTGTCGTGAGCGGGGCATCCAATCGGTGGCAGTGACGGCGGGTTATGTGGCCGATGCGCCGCGCAGGGAGTTCTACTCCTATATGGATGCGGCTAACGTCGACCTGAAGGCATTCAACGATGCGTTTTACTACAAACTTACCGGCGCACACCTGCAGCCGGTACTGGACACGCTGGTATACCTGCGTCAGGAGACCGACGTCTGGTTGGAGCTGACTACGCTCTTGATCCCCGGCCACAATGACGATGAGGAGGAGCTGGACGCCATGACCCGTTGGGTGGTGCAGGAATTGGGAGCAGAGGTGCCGATGCACTTCACGGCATTTCACCCGGACTGGAAGATGCCCGATGTACCCCCCACACCGGCCGCGACACTCAGCCGTGCCCGCCGGATCGCTTTGGCCAACGGTGTTCGTTACGCCTACACCGGCAATATCCACGACGAGGTGGGCGGCAGTACCTGGTGCCATCACTGTGGAGAGCGACTCATCGGCCGGGACTGGTACGTGATTACCGACTGGAAGCTGACCGACGACGGCCATTGCCGCCGGTGCGGAACCCGGTGCGCCGGTGTCTTCGATGGTCCGCCGGGTGACCGGGGGGCGCGGCGGATGCCTGTGCGTTTGCAGGACTTCACTGCATAAAGGGTGGTCAGGTCGTGATCGGGTCGTTAGAAGAGTAGGTGGATTTTGTTAGACTTCCGGTTTTTCCCATTCCGGTGGTGTCATGCGCATTTCCGATTGCCTGCTGCGGACAGGGGTGATTCTGATCCTTGGAGCTGCACAGACGACTCGGGCCCAGGAGACCGAAACGGGGCGGAAGGAGGGATGGAGCGGCGAAGCGGAAGTGGGCTTCATGGCGACCTCCGGCAACAGTGAAGCGGAGAGTTTCAATGCCCGCGTCGTGCTCCACAACGAGTCTTTCCCGTGGCGTCATGACACGCGACTGGAAACCCTGCGCAGTTCCGACGAGGACGAGACCACGGCGGAGCGCTACCTTCTCGCTCACAAGACCGACTACCGCTTCGATGAAAACCGCTATCTGTTCGGGACTCTGCGGTACGAGGATGATCGGTTCAGTGGGTACGACTACCGGGTTTCCGAGACGGTGGGTTATGGCCGTCGCGTCTATGAGACTCCGGGCCTGTCACTCGACCTTGAGGCCGGTGTCGGTGGTCGCCACTCGCTCCCTGAGGCGAGTGATGAGCGCGATGACGAGTTGATTCTGCGCGGTGCGGGCAATCTGGAGTGGGAGATCAGTCCCTCTGCCCGGTTTACCGAGGAGCTGTTCGTCGAATCCGGTGACGAAAACACCTTCACGGAATCGATCTCGGCGCTGAAACTCAAGATCAACGGCAATCTGGCCACCAAGCTCTCCTATACGGTCCGTCATAGCAGTGATGTTCCCGAGGACACCGAGAACACCGATACGATCATCGCCGTAACCCTGGTACTGGATTTTTGAGCGAGCTGCTTGCCTTCTCCCGCGAGAGCAAGGCTTCGGCCGTTTTCCTTGTGCCCTTGGCACCTCTCATTCCACCCTCGTATCCTGCCCCCGGGATCTTTATAATGGCGGTCGGTTTTCCTTGTGCGGGAGCAGTTCATGGGCGAGAAGGCGCGCATCGGTATCGTCACGGTTTCGGACCGGGCCAGTCGGGGTGAATACGAGGACCTGGGCGGTCCCGCCATTCGTGAATGGCTGGAGCGGGCACTTACCAGCCCATGGGAAGCCGTTGCCCGTCTGGTTCCGGATGAGCAGGCGCAGGTGGAGACCGCGCTACGCGAGCTGTCTGACGACGAAGGATGCGGGCTGGTGGTCACCACCGGCGGTACCGGTCCGGCGCCACGGGATATCACCCCTGAAGCCACCGAGGCGGTATGCGACAAGCTACTGGACGGGTTCGGCGAACAGATGCGGGCGGTCTCCCTCAAAATCGTGCCCACCGCCATTCTCTCCCGGCAGATTGCCGGTATTCGCGGTCGCTCGCTGATCATCAATCTGCCCGGCAAGCCTTCGGCTATCGCCGACTGCCTCGATGGCGTATTTCCCGCTGTTCCCTACTGCATTGATTTGATCGAGGGGCCCTACCTGGAAACCGACGAGTCGGTGATCAAGGCGTTTCGCCCCAAACACGCCAAAAAGAGCGGTTAAACCACTGAGAACACGGGGTGGGATGTCGGTATTCTCTATGTCCTCAGTGGAACATACATGAACATTGATGAAGTCGTCGAAACGCTGCTTACGCCCCGGGACCTGATCCGTTGGGGGGCGAGTCTCTTTAATCGGGAGGGGCTTTTCTTCGGCCACGGCACCGATAATGCCTTTGATGAGGCGGCTTATCTGACCCTGTTTGCGCTCCACCTGCCGCCGCAGATTCCAGAGGCCTGGTTCGACGCCCGGCTGCTGGCGGAGGAGCGTAGCGCGGTGGCAGAGCTGATCGCACGTCGTGTTCAGACGCGCTTGCCGGCCCCCTACCTCACCAACGAGGCGTGGTTTGCAGGCCTGCCGTTCTATGTCGATGAGCGGGTCCTGATTCCCCGCTCGCCGATAGCGGAACTGATCCAGGAGCGGTTTGAACCCTGGATCGATCCGGAGCGCGTAGAGCGGGTGCTGGATCTCTGCACCGGCAGTGGCTGTATCGCTGCGGCCTGTGCCCTGGCATTCCCGGCTGCGACGGTGGATGCCGGTGACATCTCCGAGGAAGCCCTCGAGGTGGTCCGTATCAATATCGAAAAGCACGGGCTGGAGGAGCAGATGCGGCCTGTACGCTCGGACCTGTTTGACGGATTCAGGGGCGAGCGCTACGACATCATCGTCAGCAACCCGCCCTATGTGGATGCCGAGGATATGGCCGCGCTACCGGATGAGTACCATTACGAGCCGGCCCTTGCCCTCGAGGCCGGGCACGATGGCCTCGACCTGGTGCTGCGCATGCTGAGTGAGGCGCCCGACCACCTGGAGCAGGAGGGCATTCTGGTGGTGGAGGTGGGCAACAGCGCACCGGCGCTTGAAGAGCTGCTGCCCGAGGTGCCGTTCGTCTGGCTCGAGTTTGAGCGTGGAGGGGAGGGCGTCTTCCTGCTGTCCGCCGAACAGGTCACTGAACATCAGGCCTTGTTTGCCCGGCACGCTGCTACTCGTCGGCGGCTCTAGTGTACTGTTGCATGCTTGGCGATACTTTCAGAGCCCCCCAAAAACGTCAGGACAAGGCGCAGCGCGCAGGCAATGGTTATTCCCTTGTCAAGCGCTGCAACGCCGTCATGGCGTTTTTGGGGGGCTCCCTTCGGGCGAGCCGCTGGCCGGCCAGCGACTCGCTGAAAGCACCGCCAAGCATGCAACAGTATACTAGCAGGCAACCCGCAGAGGCGGCGCAGAGTTCCAGGACAATCGATTTAGCCTGGACCTGCTTTTCACGAGAACCCATCCGTTCTCCGCGTACTCTGCGTCTCTGTGGTGAGTTGGCTGTGTCCGTTTTCGCCTTTGCGTTTTTGCAGTGAGTGTTCCGGGCTATAATGCCGGCTCGCAACCATTTCGGCGACAGACCGTCCAAGTAATAGAGAGAATGTCCATGTACAGCGTTAAGCCCAAGACTGCCGAGGAGTACGTCCGGCTTGTTGAACAGGCGCTTATCGAGATCGACGAGTTGCGCGCCTGTTACGAGTTCGATATGGAGGAGGCCGGCGGTCAGCTCGGCTATCTAGAGCCGCTGGAGCAGGGATTGAAGGAATTGCGCGCCTCCATGGCGGACGGCAGTTACCACTTCGAGAATCGGGATCTGCCCTTCATGGAGATCGCCAACAAATACAAGGCGCAGTTGCCGTTCTCTCACCTGCTGGCGGTGATCAACCACACCCATCGCAACGGTCTCGCAGTCGACGAAGCCTAGCAGCCTGTCGGACTTAACCGATCGTAGCGAGGAAAAGCCGGTTTGAGACAGATTTTTCGATCTTTTGAGGCGAATAGTGGGCCTATTTAACGAAAAAGATCGGAAAATATGGCCAAATCCGGCTTTTCCGCAGTAGATCAGCGTTAAGCCCGACAGGCTGCTAGCCCACAAGTGTGCAACAGCACACTAGAGAAGGAGGTCCGATGACCAACCAGAGCATCGAATTCGACATCGATTTGATCAAGCGTTACGACAAATCGGGGCCGCGCTACACCTCCTATCCGACGGCGGTTCAGTTCCATGATGGTTTCGGTGAAGCCGAATACCGCAAATGGGCGCAAAAGAGCAGCGAAAGCGGTCGTCCGCTCTCCCTGTACTTTCATATCCCCTTCTGTGACACGGTCTGTTTCTACTGCGGCTGCAACAAGGTGGTTACCAAGAATCGAAAACGGGCCGCGCCCTATCTGGAGCGGCTGCACCGCGAAATCGAGATGCAGGCCGAATTGCTGGACGGCTCCCGGCCGGTCAATCAGCTGCACTGGGGCGGCGGCACGCCCACCTTCATCAGCCATGAAGAAATGACGGCGTTGATGGACAAGACCCGCGAATGTTTCAATCTGCATGACGATGACAGCGGCGAGTATTCCATCGAAATCGACCCGCGGGAGGTGCAGACCGATACCGTAGCCTTGCTGCGGAAGATCGGCTTCAACCGCATGAGCCTCGGGGTCCAGGACTTCGACCTGCAGGTACAAAAGGCGGTCAACCGGATTCAGACGGAAGAGCAGACCCTGTCGGTGCTCGAGGCCGCGCGGCGGGAAGGCTTCAAGTCGATGAGCATCGACCTGATCTACGGGCTGCCCTTTCAGAGTGTCGAGAGCTTCGGTCGCACCCTCGACAGGATCCTCGAGATCTCCCCCGACCGCCTGGCGGTATTCAACTACGCGCACCTGCCGGAACTGTTCAAGCCGCAGCGGCGCATCGAAGCCGGGGACCTGCCCTCTCCGCAGGAGAAGCTGGATATTCTCCAGTTGACCATCGACAAGCTGACCCGCAACGGCTATCTCTACATCGGCATGGACCACTTTGCCAAACCGGATGACGAGCTGGCGGTGGCCCAGCGCGAACGTACGCTCTACCGCAACTTCCAGGGCTACTCGACCCACGCCGATTGTGACCTGGTGGGACTTGGCAGCACCTCGATCAGCCAGGTGGGGGATACCTACTCCCAGAACCTGAAGGGGATGGAGGAGTACTACGAGCGCATCGACGCCGGGCGACTGGCGGTGTTTCGCGGCTACGAACTGAATGAAGATGACAAGCTGCGCCGCTCCGTCATCACCAATCTCATCTGCCATTTCGTGCTGCACAAGGCGGAAGTGGAAAAGAGTTTCGGCATCACCTTCGATGAGTACTTCGCCGCCGAACTGGATGAGCTCGCTGAGATGGAGAAAGATGGTCTGCTGGAGCAGCACCCCGACCGCATCGAGGTGAAACCCGCCGGGAAACTGCTCATCCGCAATATCTGCATGGTGTTCGATCGCTACCTGCGCGAAAAGGCCAACCGCAGCTTTTCGAAGGTAATTTGACGGATATTTAGCCACAGAGGACACGGAGAACACCGAGAAAAGATCTATTACCATCTCTGTGTGCTCTGTGGTCTAACTCCTTTGGATCAGGCCTTTTCGGGAACGATACCCCGCAAGTCCGCGCCCTGGCGCAGCAATTCCCGTTGCACATCATCGACCGCCAACTCCCGCGGCGTGACTCCCCTCAGTGCCGCGAGTGCCGCGCAGACCCCGCCGGCCTGACCCAGGGACATTGCGACCGGCATTACCCGATAGGAGGAGTGTGCCTCATGGCTGCCGGAGATACAGCGGCCGGCCACCACGAGGTTTTCCACGTCGCGGGGCAGCAGGCAGCGCAAGGGGATGTCATACGCTTCGCCGGGCGGTATCCGCTTTAGGGTGGTGCCGCTGCCGCGCGGATTGTGGACGTCGATGGGATAGGCATTGCGTGCCACCACATCATCGAACTTCCGTGCGGAAAGGACGTCACCTCCGGTAAGCCGGTAGTCTCCCAGGATGCGTCGCGATTCACGTACTCCCACCTGCGTACCGCTTTGCACGGGATAAGAATGCTCGAAGCCGGGGACGTAACGTCGGAAGAAAGCGGCAATCTGCCGCATCTGATGTCGCGCTGCCCATTCCGCGTAGCTCAAATCCCAGACATCGGTTCCAAACAGCGGGACTGCCCGTGTAACGCGGGTGCTGTTGACGCTGACTTCCCGTGGATGGGGGGTGGCAAAGAAGAGGATATCTTCCCGGGGCAGGTCCAGTTCTCCCTCCTCGGTGGCCCGACGGACCAGATTCCAAAGCCCGTGTACGCCCCGCCACTCATGAGGATGCCGCCGCGCATAGTTTTCGAACGCGATTTTTTCAAATTCTGCCATGCGGAACATCAGCGTCATGGGTTGGACCAGCCCATCAGGATCGCGGCCCGTCTCATACGGTGCACCGGCATTGAAGGCGATATCACCGTCGCCGGTGCAATCGACGACAGTGCGCGCGCGGATGACCACCGGTCCTGATTTGGTTTCGAAAATCACACCTTCGGGCCGCTCATACCCGAGTACGCCCGAGGCAAAGGCGTGAAACAGAAACTGCACCCCCGCCTCGTCGAGCATCTCCAGGGCAACCTGCTTCAGGACCTCCGGATCGAACGGCACCGTATAGCCGGTCTCCTGTGAAGGCAGAACGGCTCCGCCACATGCCAGGAGCCGCTTGACGAATTGCCTGAGGACACCCGCCAGCACGGGCTCGCCGGGACCGTGGTCGGTCGGCAGGAGCGTATGGCTTCCCAATCGCTCGGGGCGGTGGAGCTCGGTGAAATAGGACATGAAGGGCATGACCAGTGCGGCCGTCGCATTGCCCCCCAAAAAACCGTAGCGCTCGACCAGAATGGTGTGGGCGCCGGTGGCGGCCGCACCCAGGGCCGCCCCGATTCCCGCCGGCCCGCCTCCGACCACCAGTACGTCACAGCTGCCTGCCACTCGGGCGGTGCGAGGCGGAAGGGGTACAGAGTGCATTGCTTCGGGACGGGGTAGTACCGGCATGGCAGCTCTCCTATCCGGGGTGATGACGCCGCAGGAGTTCCATCAGGATCCGGTGAGACTCGCGGGCGCGATCCTGCAGCGTCGGAACGGTACGGTCGATGCGGTTGGCCAGAGAGCGGCGCCGGTCCCATGAGCGATCGATGTGCGCGAGCAAGCGACCGGCATTGACCTTATCGATAGGAGGCATTTCCGCCCCTATCTGCTCCAGAAAACCACCCACCTTGGAGGCGTAGGGCAGGGCGACGAAAGGCACCCGGTTGAGGGCCGCCAGAATAAGGAAATGAAGCCGCATGCCGACGACGAAATCGAAGCGGCCGATCAGGGTCATCAATTGGCCGGAGGTGTACTCCCCTTTGAGTACGGCGGCTTTTTGAGGGCACAGCATTTTCGATATCACGGCATGGCTGTGTTGCATGTCGAGTACGCCGCGTTCCATGGGAATGAACACCACCCGGGCACCGAAACGATCCACGATATAGTCGGCCGCGTTGGCGAGTAGCTGGTGATAAACATCCTGGTTGACGTCGGGGGCAGCGGCCCCCGGCTCGCGTACCGACATACCCACCACGGGACCGTCCCGATCGAGGGTTTCGGTCACCAGGGTCTGCCTGGGCAGCGGCTCGGGCTTCAATAACATCGCCGGGTCCGCCGTGACCAGGATTTCATGACGGACGCCGATCTCCTCCAACACTTGGCGTGCCGCACCCTCCCGAACGGTAATGACTTCCGCGCGATCGAGGACCTCGCGTACGGCCGCTTGGACCGCTACATCCCGGAGTGGTCCCGCTCCTATGGCGTAGACCATGACCGGTACGCTCAATTCCTCTGCCAAGGCCGCTTCACGTAAAAAGGTCCGAGCTTCGGCATCGAACAGGAGCCCGCCGCCGCCGACCACCAGCAGATCCAGGCCCTCCACCAGCTTGCGTAACTCATCCCGGGGAAGTCGTCGTGTAGAAACAGCATTATCCACAGCGTGGCGGCGGCGGGTGTCCTCCGCGTCGCGGGAAAAGACGGTAATCTCGGCCCGTACGGATTCACGCAGTTGGGCGACCATGCTTTGCAGGATGGCTTCGTCTCCAAGATTAAGCCCACCATAGGAACCGGTGATCCCTATCCGGTACCTGTACTGATTCCTGGCCATGTCGCCTCCCTGCGCTCACCGCAAAGATAGCTGTTCAGAACGTGGTGCCCCGGAAGTCAGGGCAACGCGGGGGCGGAAGTACAGAAGATGTGGCGAGACGTAACTACTCACCCCTTCCGTCATTCCCTGCCACCCCCGCGCAAGCGGGGGGGTAGGCATTGCTCCTGCATAATCACTTCCTACATCCCTGTAGGTCGTATTGACAGCGTACCTGCTATCAAGGACTTGGTTCGCTCGCCGGCATCAAAAATGGGAGTGTCCGTTTAGCCTGCTGTGGAAGGATGGGCAGAGGACGCCACCCGATTAAACCGCTACAATAGCGGCCATGTCAGGAAATAGCATCGGCAAACTGTTTACCGTCACGAGCTTTGGAGAGTCCCATGGGCCTGCCATTGGCTGCGTGGTGGACGGCTGTCCTCCGGGGCTGGAACTCAGCGAGGCAGACCTTCAATACGATCTGGACCGGCGCCGTCCGGGAAAGACGCGGCATACCACCCAGCGTCGCGAGCCCGATCAGGTGCGGATCCTCTCTGGTGTGTTCGAAGGCATCACGACCGGGACCCCCATCGGCTTGCTGATCGACAACCAGGATCAGCGCTCCAGGGACTATTCGGATATCGCAGATACATTCCGTCCGGGCCATGCCGATTACACTTATCAGCAGAAATACGGCGTTCGCGATTATCGGGGCGGTGGCCGTTCGTCGGCCCGCGAGACCGCCATGCGGGTCGCGGCCGGTGCCATCGCCAGGAAGTATCTGGCTACCAAGGGTGTACAGATCCGTGGTTACCTGGCCCAGCTCGGGCCTATCGGGGCCGAGCGGCACGACTGGGACGAAGTGGAGAAAAACCCCTTTTTCTTCCCGGACTCCGAGCGGGTAGACGAGATCGAGGTCTATATGGATACCCTTCGCAAGGCGGGGGATTCGGTCGGGGCCCGGGTCAATGTCGTGGCCGAGGGTACTCCGGTGGGCCTGGGTGAGCCTGTCTTCGACCGTCTGGACGCAGACCTCGCCCATGCCCTGATGAGCATCAATGCCGTAAAGGGGGTCGAGATCGGTGCCGGTTTCGCCAGTGTCGAGCAAAAGGGCAGCGAGCACCGGGACGCCATCACACCGGACGGCTTCGTCGGTAATCATGCCGGAGGCGTGTTGGGCGGTATCTCCACCGGGCAGGACATCGTGGCTTCCATCGCCCTCAAACCCACCTCCAGTATCCGTGTTCCCGGCGCCAGCATCGACCGCGCCGGCAAGCCGGTGGAGGTGGTCACCAAGGGGCGTCACGATCCCTGCGTAGGTATCCGGGCCGTCCCTATCGCTGAGGCGATGACCGCTATCGTGCTGATGGATCACCTGCTTCGACATCGCGCCCAGAATGCCGATGTTCGGTCGGGTACGCCGGTGGTTCCTGCCGCTTCAGAGCTCCCTTAGGGCCGGCCCGCGCCGGCCGCGGTTTGGCATGAGCCCTGTCCTACCCGTTCCCTACTGGCGTTTGTCCGGTTTTTACTTCTTCTATTTTGCCACTCTCGGCGTGCTGGTGCCGTACTGGGCGCTCTACCTGAAGCACCTGGGATACGGCTCGGTGGAGATCGGTCAGCTGATGGCCGTGCTGATGGCCACCAAGATCATCTCGCCCAACGTGTGGGGCTGGATTGCCGATCATACGGGCCGACCGATGGCCGTCGTCCGGCTCGGGTCACTGTTGGCCCTGGTGACTTTTTTCGGCGTATTCCTGGCTCGGGGCTTCTGGGGCCTCGCGGCGGTAATGTTGCTGTTCAGCTTCTTCTGGAACGCCGCCCTGCCGCAGTTTGAGGCGACCACCCTCAGTCATCTGGGGCGGGATACCCATCGCTATAGCATCATCCGGCTCTGGGGCTCTGTCGGTTTCATCGCGACGGTCGCTGGCCTCGGGGCGGCCATGGAAATCTGGGAGCCGGATATTCTGCCCCCGGTGCTGCTGCTGCTATTCGCCGGTATCTGGCTGTCGACCCTCAGTGTCCCCGAAAGGGGAGCGGCCCCCGGGGATGGTGGCGAAGGTTCTATTCTGAAGGTCTTGCGTCGGCCGGAGGTGATCGCGCTGCTTGTGGTCTGCTTCCTGATGCAGGCGAGCCACGGTCCCTATTACACCTTTTTTACCATCTACATGGAGGAGCACGGCTACGGTCGCGGCCTGATTGGGCAACTCTGGGCCTTGGGGGTGGCTGCTGAGGTGGGGATCTTTCTGCTGATGCACCGGCTCGCGCCCCGCTTCGGTTTGCGAGCCCTGCTGATCGCCGCACTGATGCTGACCACGCTCCGGTGGGTGCTCATCGGGTTCATTCCTCAGAATTTGCCCATTATGCTGTTCGCCCAGATCCTTCATGCGGCCAGCTTCGCCATCTTTCATGCCGTCGCCATTGCCCTCTTTCACCAGTTCTTTACCGGTCGCCACCAGGGACGCGGGCAGGCGCTCTACAGCAGTCTCAGTTTCGGTGCAGGGGGTGCAATCGGCGCTCTTTACAGCGGCTGGGCGTGGGAGGGCATCAGCCCCGAAGCGACCTACTATGTCGCAGCCAGCCTCAGCCTCCTGGCAACCCTGATCGCCTGGGCCTGGGTTCGGGAGCGTTAGTCCGGGACGGCTGACAGGCCACAGAGAACACAGAGAGCACTGAGGTGAGAATCGGGGGCCTGAGAAGACCTGGGTTCCCCGTCGCTGGAGAACTCCGTCTCCTCTGTGGTTGACCCGCTGTTATCCAAAGGTATCGCTACGGTCGAACGGACCGGCTCGGTAGGAAGGGGCGCTGCGCTGCAGCTGGGCGGCAACGGCGGCGGTGGTGAGCAGTTGTTGCAGGCCGAGCGGTGGATGCGGCTGCCCGGATAGCGGCAGGTGGCGGAGCAGGGCGTTGCGGCGCATGGTCAGGAAGTAGTCACCCGGTGCATAGAGATCGCTCGCCGCAGCGAAAGCCGTTTGCAGCTGTTCGTGGGCGCCCGCGAGCCGCCGGCTCATCAGCAGTTGGCCGTAGATCTGGCGCGCCAGGATCCGTTCGTGGGCCCCTGTGCCGGGCTTCTTCGCGAGCCGCTCGAACTCCCCTTCTATATCGTGTTCTAACCAGAAATTGGCCACCATCCGCATCAGTCGGCAAACCCGGCACGATGCCCTCTGCCGCGCGAGTCGCCTCTGCCGGACATCGGCTGCTCTCAATAGCTCCTCTGCAGCACCCCTTTCTAGCGGTTCTGCAAACCAGCAACCCAAAATGCCCTGCGGCGCATCATCGAGTGGACGCATAAGAACAGGATAACGCTGATGCGTGGAGGCAACCACCGGGGACACAGAGACCCGAAGTGGTTAACCACGGGTGTTTATTGGTAACTGCTCGCCCGGGTGATCGCGCACGGCCCAGGAAATCGGTCATCCCCGCGTAGGCGGGGATCCATCTTGAGTCATGCTTCTGTTCTCTGGATTCCCGCCTCCCCCCGCCTGCGCGGGGGTGACAGGGAATGACGGGTGAGTAGTTAGGTTTATTTTTAAATTTCCGTGTCCAGCGTGGTTCAAGTTGTTTTGTCCTCCGTGGCTGAACATGATTCCGTTCAGCTATGATGGAGGCGCAAACCCAGTGTACTGTTGCATGCTTGGCGATACTTTCAGAGCCCCCCAAAAGCGTCAGGACAAGGCGCAGCGCGCAGGCAATGGTTATTCCCTTGTCAAGCGCTGCAACGCCGTCATGGCGTTCTTGGGGGGCTCCCTTCGGGCGAGCCGCTGGCCGGCCAGCGGCTCGCTGAAAGCACCGACAAGCATGCAACAGTACACTAGAGAGGTGATGACATGCTGCTCAGGATCCCGGGCGTACTTTCGCCGGAAGAGCTGACCACGGTAGCCAATGCCGTCTCAAAGGCCCGTTTCGTGGATGGCAGACTCACCGCCGGAAAGGCCGCCGAGAAGGTCAAGAAAAACCTGGAACTGGATCGGGGATCGGAGGTTCGCGACCCGTTGAATCGTGCCCTGGTGGGCAGCCTCTACCGCAGCGAGCCTTTTCGAAACGGTGCGCTGCCGTACCGGGTCGCCACGCCCATCATTGCCCGCTACACGCCGGGCATGCGCTACGGCGACCATATCGATGACCCTATCATGGGGCCGGACAACGGCCGTTACCGCACCGATGTCTCCTGCACCATCGCCCTGAGTGGTCCCGAGGAGTACCAGGGCGGTGAATTGGTGATCCGGACTCCGTTCGGTGAACAGCACATCAAGCTGAATGCCGGCGACGCGGTCATCTATCCTTCCGGTACGCTGCACCGGGTGGAAGAGGTGACGGCGGGGGAGCGCCTCGTGGCGGTCCTCTGGATCCAGAGCCTGGTGCGCGACCCGGAGAAGCGCGAACTGCTGTACAACCTCAGCCGGGCGCGGGAGAGTCTCCTCAAACGTGAGCCAGGCTCCCCCGAATGCGACGCTGTCGACCACTCCTATATCAACCTGATGCGCATGTGGAGCGAGCTTTGAATTTGAAATATTAACCGCAAAGGTCGCAAAGGATCGCGAAGTTCAGGACCCGATCTTCGGCCATACCGCGACGCCAATCAGGCGGAATCGGCTTCCGACAATTCCGCCTTAGCGAACCTTTGCGATCTTCGCGGATTCATCTCTTTTATCCGACTCCGCTGCGAATATTAACCGCAAAGGTCGCAAAGGATCGCGAAGATCAGGACCCGATCTTCGGCCATACCGCGACGCCAATCAGGCGGAATCGGCTTCCGACAATTCCGCCCTAGCGAACCTTTGCGATCTCTGCGGTTTCATCTCCCTTATCCAACTCCGCCGCGAAGGCGCTTGCGGCGTTGGAGAGGGTCCGGGCACGGTGGCAGACCAGGCCCAGTTGGCGTTCCAGCTGCAGTTCGGGGATGGCGATGGTTGCCAAATCGCTACCGATCATTGTGGCGGGTAATACGCTCCAGCCCAGCCCGACGCTGACCAGCATGCGAATGGTCTCCAGATAGTTGGTCGAGAGTTCGACATTGAGTTCCAGGCCAAGCGGGAGGAGTGCGCGTTCCACGGTCTGGCGGGTATAGGTCCCGCGAGCGGGGAGTACCGCCGGGTGGACCGTCAGGTCGGACGGAGTGGGTGTCGGCACGGTGGTGAGCGGGTGTTCTCTGCTGGCGACGATAGCCAGCGGGTCATCCCAGATGGTGCGTGCCAGAAGCCCCGGCGCCGGTGCCGGTGGGAGCGTGACCACCGCCAGCTCGAGTTCCCCGGTCTCCACCGCCCGGCAGGCCTGCTCCGAATCCATGAAGCGGAGATCGAGTTTGACCCCCGGGTAGCGGGTAAGGAAACGGCGCAGTGCCGGAGGCAGACGATGCAGACCGATGTGGTGGCTGGTGCCGATGCTGAGCCGTCCGGCCACCGTCCCCGAGAGTTTGAGCACCGCACGACGTCCATTTTCGACCGCCTCCAGGACCTTGCGCGCATTAGGCAGGAGTGCTCGTCCTGCCTCGGTGAGGACAATATGGTGACCGACCCGATCAAACAGGGCCGCTCCCATCTCTTCCTCGAGTGCGGCGACACGCTTGCTAACCGCCGGTTGAGTGAGGTGGAGTCGGGTTGCCGCACGGGAAAAGGATTCAGCGTCGGAGACGGCGAGGAACGCTTGAAGGTTGGGAATGTCCACGAAAAGGAGTTATCGATTACCACGAAGAACACAGAGGAAAATCCATCGATTACGATGGGTGCGTCGGGAACGGAGTTCTATTCCTGTAAGTTATAGGCTACATGAAAAATATGAATTTGAGTAATTGATTGCAGCGGGTTTACCATACCATCAGTGGCGATGGACGCCATCGAATCTCCCGAGAAGGCGCAATGACTGGAAAGACACTTTACGACAAACTTTGGGATGCCCACGTCGTTCGTACGGACGAAGAGGGGACATCGCTCATCTATATTGATCGCCACCTCGTCCACGAAGTGACTTCGCCACAGGCCTTTGAAGGCCTGCGGCTGGCCGGCCGCAAGCCGTGGCGGACCGACACGGTTCTGGCGACGCCGGACCATAACGTGCCGACCACCGATCGTAGCCGCGGCATCGAGGACCCCATCGCCCGTACTCAGGTGGAGACCCTGGACGCCAACGTGGCGGAATTCGGTATCACCTACTTTCCGATGGGCGATGTCCGTCAGGGCATCGTGCACGTCATCGGCCCCGAAGAGGGGGCAACCCTGCCCGGCATGACTGTGGTCTGCGGTGATTCCCATACCTCGACCCACGGCGCCTTCGGCGCCCTCGCCCACGGCATCGGCACCTCAGAGGTGGAGCATGTGCTGGCCACCGGCTGCCTGGTGCAGAAGAAATCCCGGAATATGCTGGTCTCGGTGGATGGCAAGGTGGGGCCCGGAGTCACCGCCAAGGATATCGTTCTGGCGATTATTGGCGAGCTCGGCACTGCCGGCGGTACCGGTTACGCCATCGAGTTCGGCGGCGAGGCGATCCGCGATCTCTCGGTGGAGGGGCGCATGACGATCTGCAACATGGCCATCGAAGCGGGTGCCCGGGCCGGCATGGTGGCGGTGGACGACAAGACCATCGACTACGTGAAGGGGCGTCCCTACAGCCCCCAGGGCGAGCAGTGGGAACGGGCCGTCGCCGCATGGCAGGACCTGAAATCCGATGATGACGCCGAATTTGATCGCGTGGTGCACATCGATGTGACGCAAATCGCACCGCAGGTCTCCTGGGGTACCTCCCCGGAAATGGTTGTCGGCATCGATGCCAAGATTCCGGATCCCGGCGAGGAATCCGATGAGGTGAAGGCGGGCGGCATGCGCCGGGCTCTGGAGTACATGGGCCTGGAGGCCAATACCCCGATCACCGACATCGCCATCGACAAGGCCTTCATCGGTTCCTGCACCAATTCCCGCATCGAAGACCTGCGCGAGGCGGCAGCCGTTGCCAAGGGGCGCAAGAAAGCCGATTCGGTCAAATTGGCGCTGGTCGTGCCGGGCTCGGGGCTGGTGAAAAAACAGGCCGAAGAGGAGGGACTCGACCGGATTTTCCTCGACGCCGGTTTCGAATGGCGTGAACCGGGCTGCTCCATGTGCCTGGCCATGAACGCCGACCGTTTGGAACCCGGCGAGCGCTGCGCCTCCACCTCGAACCGCAACTTCGAGGGCCGCCAGGGCCGGGGCAGCCGGACCCATCTGGTCAGCCCTGCCATGGCCGCCGCCGCAGCCATCGCCGGCCATTTCGTCGATATCCGGGATTTCGGATAAGAGCATTAACCGCAAAGGTCGCGAAGGTACGCAAAGGGTTGAAGTACTTGGCTTTTGGCGTGGTGAATTATCGAGCCGGCAAAAGGCGCCTAGGGGAGGCCCGGGTCCGGTTGTGTTTTCTTAGCGTTCCTTTCG
Organism: Thiohalomonas denitrificans; assembly: GCF_016841685.1. GTDB lineage: Bacteria > Pseudomonadota > Gammaproteobacteria > Thiohalomonadales > Thiohalomonadaceae > Thiohalomonas > Thiohalomonas denitrificans_A. Next base: position 20,972 of record NZ_JAENYR010000021.1, on the reverse strand, counting down.
CGTCCTTCGCGGTTAAAAGGGTTTTAACCATGGAAAGGCGTGATGAAGTATGGAGCTGGCAAAAGGCGCCTAGGGGAGGCTTGGGGCCGGTTTTGTTTTCTTGGCGTTCCTTCGCGTCCTTCGCGGTTTAAAGGGTTTTAATCATGGAAAAATTCGAGCAGTTGACGGGCCTGGTGGCGCCGCTGGATCGGGCCAATGTGGATACCGACGCCATCATCCCCAAGCAGTTTCTGAAATCGATCAAACGCACGGGCTTCGGGCCGAATCTGTTCGATGAGTGGCGCTATCTGGATCATGGCGAGCCGGGAATGGACAACTCGCAACGTCCCCTGAACCCGGAGTTCGTGCTCAATCGGCCGCGCTATCAGGGGGCGAGCATTCTTCTGGCCCGCCAGAACTTCGGTTGCGGTTCGTCCCGTGAGCATGCGCCCTGGGCCTTGCTGGATTACGGCTTTCGGGTGATTATCGCCCCTTCATTCGCCGACATTTTCTTCAACAACTGCTTCAAGAACGGCATATTGCCTATCGTCCTGCCGGAAGCGACGGTGGATACGCTGTTCCGGGAGACCGAGGCGAAGGAGGGCTACCGATTGACCGTGGATCTGGCGGCCCAGAGGATCACCACGCCCTCGGGTGAGGTCTTCGAATTCGAGGTTGACGCCTCCCGCAAGCACTGCCTGCTGGAGGGCCTCGATGACATCGGCCTCACCCTGCAGCATGTGGACGAAATCCGCGCCTACGAACAGCGCCGCCGCCAGGAAGCGCCCTGGTTGTTCTGAAAAAAGCCTACCGCAAAGGACGCGAAGGGACGCTAAGGAATGATGATTGAAGAAATCGGACGGGAAGTAGTCGATAGTGCAATTAGTGTTCATTCGAAGCTGGGCCCGGGGCTGCTTGAGAGTACCTATGAAGTTTGCCTGGAGCATGAACTTCGAAAGCGAGGAATAGTAGTAGAGTGACAAGTATCTCAGCCTGTCGCATATGATGGAGTGATGCTTGATGCTGGATACCGGCTGGATATGCTGGTGGAAGGCGAAGTTGTTCTCGAATTGAAAGCTGTTGAACACATCAACGACCTTCATTTAGCCCAGATTCTGGGATATTTGCGGCTTGGGTGATTTAGGCTCGGCTATTTGCTGAATTTCAATGTTCTTAGAATGAAGCAAGGGATAAGACGAGTGGTGAACGGAATTTAGAATTTTGTCTTCGCGTTCCTTAGCGACCTTTGCGGTTAAGGATCAGATAGAAAAGGAAGGTATTCTTGAGTTGAGAGCCGTTGAACAGCGTCAATGACCTTCTGAATAGAATTAGGAGGATTAACCGCAAAGGACGCGAAGGGACGCGAAGGGACGCAAAGGGTTGAAGGATTTGGTTTCTGGTGTGGTAGGTGAATTATCATGCCGGCTGTTTTCTTAGGGTTCCTTCGCGGTTTAAAGGGTTTTGCCTTCGCGTTCCTTAGCGACCTTTGCGGTTGAAAGATCAGATAGAGAAGGAAGGTGTTCTTGAGTTGACGACCTTCTGAACAGAATTTGGATTTTTGTCTTCGCGTTCCTTAGCGACCTTTGCGGTTAAAAGATCAGATAGAGAAATTCAATGACAAAAAAAATCGCGGTTTTGCCCGGTGACGGGATCGGTCAGGAGATCGTCGCCGAGGCGGTCAAGGTGATCGATGTCCTTCGGGCCGACTTCGGCCTCGATGTGGAAATGGAAGAGGGGCTGGTCGGTGGTGCGGCGTACGATGCCAAGGGTCATCCGCTGCCGGAGGAGACCCTGGACCTTGCCAAATCCGCAGACGCGGTACTGCTGGGGGCGGTCGGCGGTTACAAATGGGAGTCGCTGCCCATCGAAGTGCGCCCTGAGAAGGGGCTACTTGGGCTGCGCTCCGGTCTGGGGCTGTTTGCCAATCTGCGTCCGGCGCTGCTCTATCCGCAACTTGCTTCGGCATCGACCCTGAAACCCGAGGTGGTCTCGGGGCTGGATATCATGATCGTCCGTGAGCTCACCGGCGGCATCTACTTCGGTCAGCCGCGTGGAGTGCGTACGCTGGAAAATGGTGAAAGGCAGGGTTTCAATACTCTGGTCTACTCCGAATCGGAGATTCGCCGCATCGGCAAGGTGGCCTTCGATATCGCCATGAAGCGCGACAAGCGGGTCTGCTCGGTGGACAAGGCGAATGTACTGGAGTGCACCGAGCTCTGGCGCGAGGTGATGATCGAGGAGGCGAAAGGCCAACCGGAAATCGAACTGTCGCACATGTATGTGGATAATGCCGCGATGCAGCTGGTGCGTGCACCCAAGCAGTTCGATGTGATGGTGACCACCAACATGTTCGGCGACATCCTTTCGGATGCCGCCGCCATGCTGACCGGCTCCATCGGCATGCTGCCCTCCGCCTCGCTGGATGAAAACGGCAAGGGTATGTACGAGCCGATCCACGGTTCGGCGCCGGATATCGCCGGCCGGAATATCGCCAATCCGCTCGCCACCATCCTCTCCGTGGCGATGATGCTCCGTTACACGCTTGACGAGCCGGAAATGGCCGACCGTATCGAAAAGGCCGTCAATGCCATACTGGATCAAGGCAAGCGGACCGCGGATATCTGGACAGAAGGTTCCGAGAAAGTGGGCACCGCCGAAATGGGCGATGCCGTCGTAGCCGCCCTGCGCGGCTGAACTGAAAAAGACTCACCGCAAAGACGCAAAGAGCGCCAAGAAAAAGAAGAACAGGGGGTAACATCTGGCGAGTGCATCGTCTGCGGTTCCCGGGGCCTTAGGGGCAAAAGGCCTTTGCGCTCTTTGCGTCTTTGCGGTTAACCCAAGGAGATTAAGTTATGAAGCGAGTAGGTTTTGTCGGCTGGCGCGGCATGGTGGGTTCCGTGCTGATGCAGCGTATGCGCGAGGAGAACGACTTCGCGGATATCGACCCGGTGTTCTTCACCACCTCTCAAGCCGGGAAACCGGGTCCGGATGTGGGCAAGGATGTGCCGCCGCTCAAGGACGCCAAAGACATCGATGAGCTCAAGCAGATGGAGGCCATTATCTCCTGCCAGGGCGGCGGCTATACCGAATCGGTATACGGCAAGCTGCGCGAGGCGGGATGGAAGGGCTACTGGATCGATGCTGCCTCCACCCTGCGTATGGATGACGCTGCCACCATCGTCCTGGATCCGGTCAATCGCGATGTAATCACCGACCGATTGGCCAATGGTGCCAAGACCTTCGTAGGCGGCAACTGCACCGTAAGCCTGATGATGATGGGTCTGGGCGGGCTGTTCAAGGAGGAGCTGATCGAGTGGATTAGCCCCATGACCTATCAGGCGGCCTCGGGCGCCGGTGCGCAGAACATGCGTGAACTGCTTCAGCAGATGGGGGCCCTCTACGACGTCTCCAAAGACCTGCTGGAGGACCCCGCCAGCGGCATCCTGGAGATCGACCGCAGGGTCTCCGATTTCATGCGCAGTCCCGAATACCCGCAGCAGCAGTGGGGCGCCCCCCTGGCCGGATCCCTCATTGCTTGGCTGGATTGCGAGACCGAGGGTGGTCAGAGCAAGGAGGAGTGGAAGGCCGAGGTGGAGACCAACAAGATCCTCGGCCGATCGGGAAATCCGATCCCCATCGATGGGATCTGCGTCCGTATCGGTGCCATGCGCTCCCACAGTCAGGCGCTGACCATCAAGCTCAAGAAAGATGTACCGCTGGCCGACATCGAGGGCATCCTGGCCTCGGCCAACGATTGGGCGAAAGTCGTGCCCAACGAAAAGAAAGCCACCATGCGCGAGCTGAGCCCGGCCGCCGTGACCGGGACGCTGGATGTACCGGTGGGACGGCTTCGCAAGCTGCGTATGGGACCCGAGTACCTGGCTGCCTTTACGGTCGGGGACCAGCTCCTGTGGGGTGCGGCCGAGCCTCTGCGCCGCATGCTGCGTATTCTCCTGGAGAGCTAAATACGTGTTCCAAATTGGTGTCCATGCATGTAGGAGCGACGGAAGTCGCGAAGCGCCGAATCGCGGCTTCCGCCGCTCCTACATGTATCTCGGTATGGCACCAAAGGAGCGTGTTGGACACGATTTCGGAACAGCTATTTAGAACAAAGGCCCCTGGCGCCTGCCAGAACAGCGGCAGGTCACAGGGTCCATCTCAGTACCAACACAGAGATTTACAATACCTATGAGCAAGGCCTTTGATGTGGCCGTGGTCGGTGCCACCACTCTGGTGGGAGCTGCCATTATCGAATCGCTGGCCGATCGGGATTTCCCCGTGGGCCGGCTGTTCCTTCTCGAACGCGGAGCCGAAAGCAGCTACGCGCAATTCCGCGGCAAACGGGTTCCTGTCAAGGACCCGGATACCTTCGATTTCACTGATTCCCGTATCGTGTTTCTGGCTTGCGATGAAGCGTTGGCTGTTGAAGTTGCGCCCTCTGCGGTGGAAGCCGGATGCATAGTGATCGACGCATCGGGTGCCTACGGCAGTGACCCCGATGTGCCCGTGATCGTTCCCGAAGTGAACTCGGAGGCGGTGGGGGATTTTGAAGCCCGTCACATTTTGGCATCTCCCTCCTCGGCGGCGGTGATCCTGGCTCTTGCCCTGGCGCCGATCCAGCGACAGGTTGGGGTGACGCGGGTAAATGTCGTGAGTTTTCATGCCGTTTCGGGCCAGGGGAAAGCCGGCGTGAACGAGTTGGCTTCCCAGACTGCGAAATTGCTCAATGTGCAGCCGGTGGAAACCGGGATATTCTCCCGCCAGATCGCTTTCAATATCCTGCCCCAGGTGGGTCCTCCCGAGCCGGGTGACTACAACCGCGAGGAGCGGGCGCTGATGGATGCGCTACGCCGGGTGTTCGCGGCGCCGGATCTGGGCATTAACCCGACAGCGGTGCAGCTGCCACTTTTCTTCGGTCATGCGATGGCCGTGCATCTGGAAACGCGTGAGCCGCTGAGCAGTGATGGGCTCCGTGAGCTCTATCGGGATACACCGGGCATCGAGGTATCGGATGACGGTGAAGAAGGTTACCCGACGCCTGTCACCGATGCCGCGGAAAGTGAGGAATTGCATGTGGGCCGTATCCGGCAAGATGCCTCCCATCCCCACGGTTTGGACCTGTGGATAGTGGCTGACAATATCCGCCGAGGTGGAGCCGTCAATAGCGTGCAGATAGCGGAAGTTCTGGTTGGCGAGTTTCTTTAGTGTGCAGTCACGGTTAAAAAGGTGCATTTAAGTTGAGGGTTGTTCTTTAAACGCCGTTTCGAACCACTTGGCGGGCTCTCTTCCGGGGCGCAGGGAGGAGCCTTCGTCTGCGGCATTGCATTTTGTCGAAAAAACCGTGCCGATGCTGAGAGGTAGGCCTTGCAGGTAATCGCTTGTCGACACGCTGAACAGGTACCTTCTACCCAGGGTGAACGCATATCACAAGCCTGGTGCTTGGCGAGCGATGCAAGTCCTTGATATCAGGTACGTCGTGAATACATTCCCGCAGGCTCGACGGCAGCATCCTTGCTGCCGACGACCTGCCAGCAAGGACTTGCATCACTCGTTTCAAAGTATGTGGTTATCTTGACCCTTTATCCATTACAGCACACTGGTATATAGTTAGTCGCTATTACTCAAGATATTTTCGAGGTTTTGACCTCAAGCCCGTGAGCCTGAAGGATTTTGTGCAGCCGCGGGTTATTGGCAGCTACTGTGGGAGTGATGATGGTGCGCAAGCTGGTTCGGACGCTGGTGTCTCTTTTGCTGGCAACACCGTTATCGGTATGGGGCTTGGGGCTGGGTGACATTCACCTGTACTCCGCACTCAACGAAAAGCTCAATGCCAAGATCGATCTGTTGTCAGTGGAAGAGGGCGACCTGGCAAGCATTGAGGTCGAGCTTGCCTCCTATGACGCATTTGAGCGCATAGGCATCGAGCGAGTCGGAACCTTGGCCTTACTCGATTTCGTCGTGGAAAAAGGCCCCAGTGGCAAGCCTCATGTCCGGGTCACTTCCAAAGAGGCGATTCGTGAACCGTTCCTGGATTTTCTTGTCGATGTGGAGTGGCGCTATGGCAAGCTGCTGCGCGAATATACCCTTCTGCTTGACCCACCGGAAATAGCCAAAGGCCGGACACCGAACACAGTAGCACCCGCCGCTGCTCCGGCGAGGACTTCCAGGACCGCAACGGAGCCAAGTACATCGGTGCAACGCACCTCGGGGGAGCCACGCACATCGCCCGCCGGACGTGGAGATGGCTCCATTGTCCATGGTCCTGTACAGGCCAATGAAACCCTCTGGTCGATTGCCAGGCGCCTGCGTAAAAATGGTGATGCCAGCATCCACCAGATGATGATCGCGCTGTTCCGGGCCAACCCGGACGCCTTTCTCGACGACAACATCAACAAGCTGCGCAAAGGCGCTATTCTGCGCCTCGACGATGCGGCGATGGCACGTGAGCTCAACCAGGCCGATGCGATAAGGGAGGTCGCTCGCCAGTCCCGGAGTTGGGAACGGATGAAGGCATCGCGTAACGAGCAGAGCGCCGCCGGCGGCTCACCGGAGCCGGCGCCGGTCTCTTCGGTGGCCACGCGGGAGAAGGCCAAGCTGAAGCTGTTGGCGCCCGAAGGGAAGGCGTCCGAGGCCGGGGGAACATCGGAGTCGGGCGAGGACGATATCCGGGAGGTCCGCAATGAGCTGATGCTGGCGTTGGAGGCTGCGGAGACGCAGCGCCAGGAAAACGGCGAGCTTCGCGAGCGGCTGCAGGAGCTTGAGGGACAGCTTGCCTCGATGCAGCGCCTGGTGAGCCTCAAGAGCAACGAGATGGGTCAGATCCAGGGGCAACTGGTCGAAGACAACTCCGAAAAGGGGCTCTCTGAAAAAGGGTCGGCAGACCAGCAATCGGCACCGGTCGATGCGGAAAACGAAACGCCCGTGGCCGATAACGCAGCAGATAACCCGGTCCAGAGCGTCCAGGCGAACAGCGAAACGGCCAAGTCGCAACCCACGCCCAAGCCCAAGCCCAAGCTTAAACCCGTGTCGGAGCCGGAGCCGGAGCCGGAGCCGGTTCAGGTCGGGCTTATGGATGAACTCCTGTCCAATCCGTCGGGGTTCATGGATAAACTCCTGTCCAATCCGTACGGGGTCATGGATAAACTCCTGTCCAATCCGTATACGATTGGCGGTCTTGGCCTCGGTATCGTCTTGCTGGGTCTGCTCGCCATTGTCATTCGCCGGCGCATGAACGGTGGCAGTTTCCAGGAGAGCATCCTTACCGGCGGCACCTCTTCCATGCTGAATCCGAAAGGCGGCGAAGGGGACTCCTCCATGGAAACTTCGCTACTGAGTGACTTGGCCGATGACGGCATGGGTGGTATGCCCGTCGAGGATTCCGAAGTGGATCCCATTACCGAAGCCGACGTCTATATGGCCTATGGTCGTCATCAGCAGGCGGAAGAGTTGCTCAAGGACGCTATCGAGCAGGAGCCGGAGCGTCACGAGCTGCTGGTGAAGCTGATGGAGATTTACGACAAAACCAGGAACAAGAGGGCCTTTTTGGCCCAGGCCGGTGCGGCTCATGCCGCTCTGGGGGGCACCGGTCCGCTTTGGGACAAGATTGCCGCTATGGGCCACGAGTTGGCTCCGGAGCACGACCTGTTCGCGGAAGCACCGAAAAACCCTGCAGTCGCCGACGAACCGTCAGAAGAACCGGTGACGGGAGTTGACGACGTGCTCGATATCGGGCTGGACCTGGATGCCCTGGCGGCGGAGATGGAGCACTCCCATGAGCACGGGAGCGGTGATCAAAAGGCTGGCGCTTCAGCGGGTGACACCGATTGGGACCTCGACTTGGGCGTGGACCTTTCCGAGCTGGACGATGAGTTGCCGAAACAGTGGGTTGACACCGACCGTTCGGAGTCCGAAGCAGCGGTTTCCGCCGATGCGGATGACCTCGGTTTCGAAATGGACGGCGAAACGGAGGGGGAGTCGGCTGAACCGAACACGCCCGAGAACGATGATTTTAGTGATCTCGATTTCGGATTCGACACTGAAGAGGATTCCCCTCGTCAGGGCTTTGAGGAGACTGCCGCCCCAGCCCGTGACAATGGATTCGAAGAACTCGACTTCGGGCTGGACGACACCGAGTCAGCCAACCCCGGGGCCGCCAAACCGGCCAGTGAGGGAGCGGGAGCCGAAACCGGTTCTGAGGACAACGGGCTGGAGTTCAGCCTTGATGACTTCGACCTCCCCGAGGAGCAGAGCGAGACATCCGCCCAGCCGGAGGAGATCGAACACGAGGAAGGTGCCGTAATGGACTTTGACCTCGGGGATTTCAAGCTCTCGGATGATGACGGCGATACTGCCGAACCGGAATTCACAACCAATGAGATCCCATCGGTCGGTGCCTCGGAAACTTCAGGCGACGAAGCGGTTCTCGATTTCGGCTTTGGTATGGATGAAGAACCATCGGCGTTGGCCAACGGGTCTGCGACGGAATCCGGGCCGGAGGAGGGGTCGGGCGACTTCGATCTCGACCTGGACGAGGAGTTCGGTGGTGGGCTTGACGAAATCGGTACCAAACTCGACCTGGCGACCGCCTATGTGGAGATGGGCGATGCCTCAGGCGCCCGGGAAATGCTGGACGAGGTCCTGCAAGAGGGTGATACCGAGCAGAAACAGAGGGCGCAGCAGCTACTCGATCAAATGGCTTCGTAAGAAGGCCTGTTTCTGCTACGCAACATGGTCAATGCCCCCGGGAAGGGGGCAATCCTTCGGCAAACTCATAACGAATCTCGGTAATCCGGCCGCGCCAATAGGGCTTCGCACCTTCAGGCAGCAGCCACGCCACCTCGCCTTCGAGCGGTATCCGCATATCGCTGCGCAGGGCATAATTTCGGAAGCGTCCCAGCCAGGGTGTCGGAACGAACCGATCGCCCACGCTACGGTTGCGCGCATCGGCGCTCACACTCTCTATTAAACCCTCCTGGCCAAAACGAAACAGCATCGTAAGGACGATCTCGCCGTCAACCAGCGTACCCCGTGCCGAGTGGGCATCAACCGCCTCCCACCGCACTCCCTGACTGGGCAGCAGCGCGGTCGGATACCAGACGGCGTCGGCAAAGAAGCGCATCAGCTCGCCCTCGGCCACTTCGTGAGAGCCCCGCAGGTCAGCCACCGTAAACAGGCCGAGCAGCGCCGCATGGAGCACACCTTCACCGGCGACATAGGTATCGTGCACCCGAACTGAAAGCCCCGGCATCACGCCGATTCGCCCGTCCCAGTCGAACCCCGGTCGCCGGGTGACCACGCACTGTTCGGATGTGAAAGGCTTCCACCGCGCCTCTGTCGTTCCCGTGTCGAACGTGCCGCGGTGGCGCACACGCACACCGCTTACCATCGGCCCTCCCTCTTTCAGCACCCGTCGAAAATAGCGCTGAACCGGGATCGGCAACCCATCGAGTTCCCGAAAATCGATCCGCTGCGGTTCGACGGGTGAACGGTTTGCCTCGATCCGCCCGCGCAGCCTTTGCGTCTCCTGAGTCCAGCGGTGCGCGCCAAATGCCGATGCCGCGAACATTGCGGCCAATGCCATAACGATGCCACCGGCCATAATCAGCACTGCCCACTCTCCACGGATTCGACCACCTCACCTACCGGACGCCGAGGAGAAGCGGGTACGGTTTCGATGGGGCGACCGAAGCCCAGCAGGATTTGCGGGAATCCACCGCCTTCGACCAGCTGGGCGAGTCGGGGTCGCAGATCCGTAACCTCTATCGGCTGGTTGAAGTAGGAGGCTTGCAGGCCGTGCCAAGTGGCCACCAGAAGGGCATGCTGGAGTGCCTGACCCGCCAGCAGCCAGTCCCGCGGGCCGTCGCCATCCGTGCCCAACACGGCAGGCAGCGGCGCCGCCTCCATCCGCTTCCGATTCTTCGCACCGACGGACCGCCCCATAGCCAGGTGCCGACCCACCCACCGAGTCACCGGTGCCGCCAGGGCCGGAACGGTCAAGCCGTCACCGCGATGTCGCGGGCGCATCCATGCCGCCAGCTCGCGTCGCCAATCGGGGTCACCCCACTGTATCGCATCGCCTGCGGCCACGAGGCTCGCAGCCTGACCTCGAACCGATTCGCTCAGCAATGGCCGAAGCAAGGCGCCTTCGGCCTTCGCCGCACTGACCATGCGATCGCGTGTGGTCGAGTCTACCGCTTTGGCTGCGAAACGCTTTCGATAGGTACGGCGGCGCGCAAGGGAGTCCGCAAGTCCGGCTTCCGAACCAAACACTCGCGGCTGGTCGCAGAAGGAGGCGCGGGCCAGCCAATCGGGCACATTGCGAGAGGGGAGCAGCTCAATCTGCAGCACCTCGCCGCGAACCGCAGCAGCCACCCGGAGGTTCATCAGGGCGCACCCGCAGCTTATCGTCAACTCCCGATCATCCGGGTCGTTGATGGGCAGTGCGCGGGAGCGATCGGCGTAAAGGTCAATGGCCGATTCCGAGATCCGGAAGAGCCAGGGTTGGGTATTGTGGCTCGACGGCGCCAACACGGCTTCGGCAATCAAAGCGAGCGCACGTTCATTTCGTCCTTTTGAAGTGTCCATACGAGTAAATCTAATCCCTCTGTTTCCTTTTAGCCTCCCGATTGGGCCTCTTCGTACAGGAGAGCTCAGTTCATCTTCTTCTTTTCTGGGGCCTCGGATGGAATCACTCGGGCACCCACTCAAGTCACACTTCAAGCCATTGCCATCCTCGTCCGAGAGCCTGTAGACCCGCACTGCCATTAAGGAACAGGTGCCATGACCCCAGTCAAAATAATAAATAATTTTACATGCGCCCGATGGCTGTATCATCCGGGAGACCGCGTTCAAAGATAAATACCTGCGTCTTGTCCGTACCGCAGAAAATCTGCCTGGAAGCGTATCGAGAGCTATTCCGAGCTCGCCAACCAGTGATTACAGGAAGAGATCGCAAGACGCTTAATCGCCGGACAGTTCCCTTGCCGGGCCATTAGAGGACTTGCACCCGCAAGTTCATCCAGTCACCTCTACAGTGACGGGAATAGCACCAATCGGTGCTGCACGCCATGCGTGGCCCAACAAGAATAAGGGGAGCGGCACAGGCCGCCCCCCCCCGGCTATCGATGACGATGAAAACGCATCAAATGGCCGGGTCGTCGAAGAGCCACACCATGTTGTTCTCGTGGTTGCCGCTGTCTTCACCGACAAGCACGCGGCCATCATCCATGATCACCAGATTGTCCGGATTGGAGATGTTGTTGACGTTACACGCGTTGACCTCACGGTCAGCGTAGTAGGGACCACCGACGATGGCCGGAACCATGGTCTTGACGTCGACCTCACCCGCGGCGTTCTTCTCCAGCTTCATGCGGTAGACCAGACCGCACTTGCTGTTGGTACCGTCGAGCTGGATGTCGCCCACTTCGTCGCTCATACCGTTGTCGAAGCTGGACATGGCCAGGTACATGTAGGCCCGGGCACCGTCAGTGGCGCCTGCGTTCCACCAGGTGGAGGCCCGACCGTAGTTGATATTGACCCCTTCCATCTTGCGGAACTCGTCGGTGGCACCCAGGGCGGCGGCGGCCTTGCGGCTCTCGAGGAAGGCGGGGCGATCATCGCTGAACGGGCTGGTGGCGATGCTGCCGCTGCCGTCGAGATCCTGGTGCAGTTTGGCCTCGGCCCAGTCGTTCGCCTGCTGGTCGGTGATGTAGTTCGGGCTGGCTACGGTGGCACTGTCGTATTCGGCGATCCAGCTTTCGATGTCGGCCTCGTCACCGTGGGCCAGTTCAACCCATTCGACGGCGAAGGCCGCCTCTGCTGGATCCTTGACGCCGGCAGCCTGGGTGACCTTGGCGGCGTAGAGGGTACCGGCGCTCATGTTCCCGGCGCTATCGGCGACAAACTTGAAGAGGACGACATCGGTGCCGTCGTCGCTGAGGAAGACGGTCTTCTCATCGGGCATTACCACGGCGTTTTCATGGGAGAAGCGGCCCAGGGTCTCGTTTTTGTTGATCTCCACATTGGCCAAAGCGGCCTCAGTGGCGGTGTTGTTGCCACCCACCTCGACGTTATAGCCGTAGCGGTAGGGATTGGGCCACTGGCCGCTGCCGTCTGTGGGGTAGCCGAGATAGGCGGCCAGTGACTGCGGGCTGCTGTTGGTGGCGTCGAACCAGTCGGCGGTGTCGTCGAAGTAGAGCTCCTCGGCAGAGAGCATGGAGCCCCACGGGCTAACGGTGCCGAAGCAGTTGACCCACGTGCCTTCGACACCGGAGAAGTCGAGCATTCCTTCCCTGGTGACAGAGCCGTAACCGTTATTCGGGTCGAGTCCGCCGAGCTGGATTCGGCTCATGCCGCCGGGACGGTACTCCCAGTTGGTGTAGAGGAAGTACTCGCCGGTGTTTCCGGTCGAAATGGCGCCGTTGAAGTCCGGATCGTCGCTGCTGGCGAGTTCGGTGGTGCTGTCGGCGGCGAAGATTTTACCCAGGTCAATACCGGCAGCGGCATCGTCCTGCTGTGCCAATACCTGATAGCTGCCGACGGCGGTCATTACCACTTCCTTGTCGGCATTGATAATCGGCAGATCCAGTTCTGCGATATCATCGGGCAGACTTCGGAAATCCTTGCCGACGATGGCGCCGACGGTTCCTTTGTCGTAGACGTAGCCGTTGGCATCGGCGGTGGTGTTGGAGATGCTTGGGTGCTGCACGTTGAGGAAGAAGGTGCCGTCGTCGTTGAGGAACATGCCCGTGAACTCGGCACCTAACGGTGCAGTGGCCAATCGTCGGAGCGGATTGGTGTTACTCGTGGTGCCATCGAGCCCGTCGACACCATCAATACCGTCATCACCCTCATCGACACAGGCGGTGACCAGTGAGGTGAGAGCGGCCGTTACAGCCAGCGTGATGATCCTTTTTTTCATGAGTCAATCCTCTGAAGATTTACTTAAGATAGCCAAAGGCATGCTGCAGAACCTGTGTTACAGAGGTTTGACGCTGTGGTTACGTTGGCGGGAAAACGGGGACAGACCTGGAGATCACAGCTCCTCGGCTCAATCGATCGCCAAAGCGCGGGATGGCCTGAACCGGGAACGACTATGTCGACGAACACCGACGCATGCGGGTGATGAGACCACGCAGACGGGCGGGCAGCATGTCCTGCCTTTCCTCGAGGGAAGGCAGGACGGTATACCGATCGCGGATTGTCGGAGCGATACGTAACAGGCGGTGATGATGCAGGGCCGACTGCAGGCTGCGGGCGAGCAGCGTGCGACTCACCGGCTTGGGTAAAAAGCGGTAGATCTGTCCTTCATTAATGAGCCCGATGAGGGCCATGTTGTCGCGGTAGCTCGTCACGACCACCGTGACCACGTTGGGCTGATAGCGCTTCAGTGCTTTGATGGTGCTGATGGTGTCCTCTTCGTCGACGCGCAACTCTGTCACGATAAGCCCGATCTCCTCGCAGCGGAGCAGCTCCGTCGCCTCTTCGAGGTTATCCACACAGTACAGCTCGCACTCGTCGTCGCAACCGTCCCGGGTGATCTCCCGGATGGTATCCATTGTCTTCGTATCGTCTTCGATCACCAGGACCTTCACCCTGTCGCGCTCCGTCTCGGTGGGTAGGCAAGCCGGACCGGAGAAGCCCTGCTGGGCGATAGCCGCGGCCTCCGCTACCGTATCCCGCAGCTCTTGGGCATTCCACGGCTTGCTAACGTAGCGAAAGATTTCGCCCTCGTTGACCGCCGCGATGGCGGCGCCAAGGTCGGAATAACCGGTAAGCAGAATGCGCATGGTCGGGGGCGAGATTCTACGCGTCTTGTAGAGCAGTTCTGCCCCAAGCATGGCCGGCATCCGCTGGTCACTGATGATAACATCTACGGTTTCACGCCTCAGGATGGTCAGTGCCTCTTCCGGTTCGGTGGTGGCGAGAACCCGGTACTGGTTGCGGAACAAGGGTGCGAGGGAGCGCAGGATCCGCTCCTCATCGTCGACGAGTAGTAGGGTGATTTCACTCATGAAGGGGCACTCCGGTTGTTTCACCCGCCGGCGACGAGTGTGTGTTGTGCCGGCGCCCCGTCGAGCGGAAGCCGGATGACAAAACGCGTACCAACGCCCACCCTGGAGGAGACGCGAATCGCACCACCGTGCTCCTCGACGATCTGATGGCTGATCGCCAACCCAAGGCCGGTACCCTGACCGACCGGTTTGGTCGTATAGAAGGGATCAAAGATCTGCGGCAGGACGTCTTCGGGTATGCCTCTGCCGTCGTCTTCGACTACCACAAATAGGAAGCTGTCCTTGGTGAAGGTCTTGATCAGAAGTTTGCCGTTCTCATCGATGGCCTGGGCAGAATTGGTCACCAGATTGAGAAACACCTGATTGAGTTTCGACGGCATGCAGCGGATTGCCGGCAGCGAACCGTAATCACGGACAACGGTCACCTTCTGTTTGAGGGTGTTGTGGGCAATCTTGAGCGTGGTATCGAGACACTCGTTGATGCTGATGTTATCGGCCATAGCCTGATCTACCCGACTGAAGTTCTTCAGGCTCGCAACCAACTCTGCTATCTGGTCGATACCAAAGAAGGTGTCATCGAACAGCGTCTCCGTCTCCTGTCCGTCCAGCCGGTGCCATTTTTTGATCTGCGCCAGCCGCTCCATGATCAGCTCGTCGTCCGGATCCTCTGCGTGAAGTGCATCGAGCAATAGGCCATGTGCACCAAGCAACCCACTTAGCTGACGCTGGTTCTCCCGGAATAGCTCGACATTGTTGCGCACGTAGCCCAAGGGGGTATTGATCTCATGGGCGACGCCGGCCACCATCTGTCCCAGCGAGGCCATCTTCTCCGACTGGATGAGCTGTGCCTGTGACGACTTGAGTTCGTTGTAGGCAACGGAGAGTTCCTTTCCGTGTTTAACCAATTGGTGCTCCATCGCCTTGAGTAGATCGAGCACCACGCCGACACCCGTATAAGCCCCGCCATCATCAACAATGATAAAGTCCTCGGTGATGGGAAAGCCGATGTTGCGCGTGATATAGCGGCTTGCCTCTTCCATGGACTGGTCCGAAGAGACCGTTACCGGATGGACATTCATGATCCGGGATACAGGCTTGCGCCCGTGCAGTTCGCGGCCATATAGCTTGATAAAGATATTCATCATCTGGTAACGGCTGACCACACCAACCGGTTTACCCGCTTCGACCACCGGAATGGAAAGCAGGGCCTTGAATTCGTCCTTCAGGAAATATTCGCCGACTTCCTCGATGGATATATTCGGCGAAACTGCGGGAACTGACAGAATCAGCGAGTCGATTTTCTGAGTCATTACGATAGGGTGAACAGGCAACCGATGATGTTGCCACCCTAGTGATTGATAATGTCAGAATGATTACGATCTTGTGACCGTACCGAGTAGGCAAGCGGTCTATTCCGAAAATAGGCTTCTGGATGAGCAGCCGTTGAAGACAGCAATCAAATCAGCTCTTGGCGGGCTGTATAAAAAAACGCCCGGCCTCCCCTGAGACATTGATTTCCAATGCCGAAGGTTGACACCCCGTCGGCCCAAGGGTCATTCGGCGAAACCCGATGCGAGCTCCCTATCGAGGGGCTGTCAGGGCAACCGCCTACTTTGAAGCGAGCGGTGTCAGTCCTTGATAGCAGGTCGTCGGCAGCACGCCGCCAGGGATGGCGGTGTTAGACAATGCAGGAGCACACTTGTCGAGGGATGCTGCCGTCGAGCGTACACGGATGAAAGATGATTGCTCCTGCATCATCTTCACTTCTACATCCCTGCAGGTCGTATTCACAGCGTACCTGCTATCAAGGATTTGGTTTGCTCGCCGGCAAAGTGTGAGAATGCGTTTACCCTGGAGGGGCTGTCCTAGCGCTGGTCCCCCCCTGTAGCAGCTTGCTACAACGCCATCACGATCATGACCGCCCAGGAGGTCCCCATGGCCAAAGCCAGAGAGAGCGAGAGCCGATGGCGGGAGGAGAACCGGGGGGGCGTTCAAAGAGTACAACCGACGCATCCGCCGTTCTATGCTACACAAGCATAATTTGGGCAGTGCGAAGGTGTGTCCGAGTTTACGCCAGCAGGGTTTTAATGGTATCGGCGTCGATGGGCAGTTCGTCCTCCTTGCGCCCCTTGCCGTAGATATTGTCGGCGAGCCGGCGCTTTTGCTCCTGTAACGCGAGGATCTTCTCCTCCACCGTCCCCTCCGTGAGGAGCTTGTAGACGAACACCGGTTTATCCTGGCCGATGCGGTGGGCCCGATCGGTGGCTTGGGATTCGACCGCCGGGTTCCACCAGGGATCGTAGTGGATCACGGTATCGGCCTCGGTGAGATTGAGACCTACGCCGCCCGCCTTGAGGCTGATGAGGAACAGGTTGACCTCGCCGCCGCGAAAGGTCTCGATGGCCTCATCGCGGTTGCGGGTCTGCCCCGTCAGTTTGCTGTAGGCGATCTTGCGCTTGGCAAGTTCCGTCTCGATCAGTCCGAGCATGGTGGTGAACTGGGAGAACAGCAGGATGCGCCGCCCCTCGTCGAGCAGCTCCGGCAGCAGCTCCATCAGCATCGCCAGCTTGGCCGAGTGGGCGCCCTTGCCGCCTTTGGTGCCCGCTGGCAGCAGGCGGGGATCGCAGCAGACCTGGCGCAGCTTGAGCAGGGCATCGAGGATCGTGATGTGGCTGCGCGCCAGCCCCTTGTGGGCGATGGCCTCGCGGACCCGCTTTTCCATGGTCAGGCGGATGCTTTCGTAGAGGGTGGCCTGTCGGCCCTCGATGGGAATGGTGCGGAGCAACTCGCTCTTTTGCGGTAGCTCCCGGGCCACCACCTCCTTGGTGCGGCGCAGCATGAATGGCGCGGTGCGCCGGGTGAGCCGCTGCAGCTTCTCGGCGTCGCCCTGCTTTTCGATCGGGGTGCGGTAGATGCGGGTAAACGCCTCGCGGCTGTCGAGAAAGCCGGGCAGGAGGAAATCGAACTGCGCCCACAACTCGCCCAGGTGATTCTCCATCGGCGTGCCGGTGAGACAAAGGCGGTGGTTGGCCTGGATGGCCCGCACCAGTTGCGCCGCCTGGGCACGGGGATTCTTGATCTGCTGCGCCTCGTCGAGGATCAGGTAGTGATAGTCGCGTTCCAGGAGCACCTCGCGGTCTCGGGGCAGCAGTGGATAGGTGGTAAGCACGAGGTCGTGCGCGTCGATCATATCGAAACGGGCGTGCCGGTCGGGGCCGTGCAGCACCAGCACCTTGAGTCCGGGCGCGAATTGCGCCGCCTCGCGCCGCCAATTGCCCATCAGGCTGGTCGGGGCAACGATGAGGCTGGGCCGCTTCATCCGCCCGGCGCGCTTTTCGATGGTCAGGTGGGCAAGGGCCTGCACCGTCTTGCCCAGCCCCATGTCGTCGGCCAGGATCCCGGCTAGGCCATATTCGCGCAGGAACTGCAGCCAGTTGACTCCCTGCTGCTGATAGCCGCGCAGGGTCCCCTTGAAGGTCATCGGCACCTTCGCCTCGCGCAGGCCGTCGAAGTCGCGCAGGCGTTGTGCCATCTTCTTCAGGCTTTCGCCGCCCTTGACGCGGGTCTCGCCCAGGTCCAGCAGTGCCGGCGCGTCAACGCGCGGCAAGCGCAGGGAGTCGCCGCCCTCCGTCTTGTCGAACAGGTCGATGATGGTCTGTAGCACCGGCTCTATCTGCTTGCCCGCCACGGCGATATAGCGCCCGGCACCGGCGTCGAGATAGAGCGTCTCCGGGAGTTCGCCGGGGCGGTAATCGCCGATCAGCTGACTGACCAGCGGCAGCAGCGGCACCTTTTTCCCGTCGATTTCCAGGTCGAAGCGCAGCCCGAACCAGTCGTTGTCCGAATCCTCGACCTCCGCCTCAATCTCACCGGCCCGGCTCAGGCTAAGGGTCGACTCCACCGCCTCTTCAATCCGCCATCCCTGTGTTCGCAGCCGGGGCACGCCGGTCTCGAGGAAATCAAACCAGTCGGCGAGCGCCCCCTGCCGGTCCCGCCCCTCGCGGGAAAGGCCAAAGTGCGCGGGCCGTTCCGCCAACGGTTCCATCCCCTCGCCGAGGAGCTGTTCGCGTGCGATGTTCTCGGCCGGGAAATCACGGTGGATGTGGACCAGCCCTTCGCCCTGTTCCCGCGCTACCACCGGCGCCGGGTCGGCCCCGTCGATATCGCTCTCGCCGTAGTGGAAAGAGAGCGCGAGACGGGAATCGAGCGGTTGTTCGCCGTTCAGGTGCAGCTTCAGGACGGGAGTAGGGGAGGCGTGCAACTCCGTCACCGACACCGGTGCGGGCGTGGGCAACTCGGGGTGGCGTAGCGCGAGCATCCGGCTGATGGCCTTGGCATCGCGTTCCGCCACCAGCGGGGCCTGGTCGATGAGGTCGAGGTTTTCGGCATCGATTCCCGTCGGCAGGCGTATCGGACCCACCTCATGATGTACCGAATCGAGGTACAAGGGCGGCTTGACAGGCACATTGCGGCCCAAACCGCTCGAGCCGAGCCGTAGTCGATAGCCGCCGTCGATTCTCTCCCATGAGATATCCGCATCGCGCTCGGCGCCCGGTTGCAACGGCCCGGCGCGATGTTCGCCCCAAAAGGCGCGGCCGCTGTCGAGCATCAGCATCAAGGCCGTATGGCCGGCGGCACCCTTGAGGCCGGTCCGGCCCCATTGATAAGGGTTGCCCGCCGCCAGCAACGAGATGATCTCTTCATCGCCAGGCTGCATGTAGCGGGGAAGACTGTACGGGGTCGCCAGGGTGGAGAGATTCACCCTGCGCCCCTTGCCCCAGTCGCCGTCGCGTTTGCGCCGGGCGATGGCGAAATCCACCTCGACATCCCCGCCGTGGGCCGCACCGCTGATTAGGTACAGTAGCGCCTCGGGCGGTTCATGGCCTTCGGCCGTATTACTCCCCGTGAAGCGGGCGAGCCACCACTCGAAGCCACCGGAGGGGACCATGCCCGCCCCGGCGCTCGCCTGTTCCTGCCAGGCGAGGCAGCCGGCCACCACATGCTTGCAGTTAAAGCCGACAGGGCAGCTGCAGAAGCCCTCGATAGAGGTGCCATAGAACGTAGCCTGGATCTCGATGGTCTGGTCATAAACTCGCCGTCCACTGCCGCGATTGGTAGTCAACAGCGACACTCCGGCGCTGAACGGCTGCAATTCGACAACCCTGGCGCGCCCCTGATGGAAATAGCCCCGGCCCCGCTCGTAGGCACCATGGCCGCAATCCTCGATTAGCAGGGCGCGTGTAATGGTCTTTGGATCGACTCTCAAGGTGCTGATCTTGTGTCGTTATGAATGAAGGGCGCCTATCTTAGCGCCAACCCACCGCGACATCCATGAAGCTGATGTGAAGTGGTTCAATGAACCCGGACACCTGGATATCGATGCCTGCTACCCGCCGAATAAACGGCTCGACGCTCTCGGCCTCCGCGGGCGCCGTATGGGAACTGATATGGTTACGGAAGGCCGACGTGAGGAAAGGAGCATGCAGACAGCGAAAAACGAGGTCGAACAGCTCCTGAAGAACCTGCCCGACGATAGCAGCTACCAAGATATCCAGTACCACCTGTACGCATTGGAGAAGGTCAAGCAGGTGAGCAGCGTGCTGTGCCTCTGAAGGGACACTGAGTCAGGAGCAGGCGGAAGCCCGATTCGGGAAATGGCTTTCGAAGTAACGTGGTCCCCGGAGGTGGTCGAAGACGTACAAGAGATCGCGGCCTACATCGCCAAGGACTCTGCTTTCTACGCCAGGCCGTCGTAAACCGGATCCTAAGCGCTACCCGCGCCCTTGATGAGCAGCCGCTTCGAGGGCGCGTTGTCCCCGAACCCAGCGATTCGCGGTATAGGGAGCGGTTTGAGGAGGACATCGGTAGGTGATGGGGCCGCACGCAATCCGGAAAGGGGCAATATGGCCGAGAATTTCCGCAACCAGTATTGAGGGTCCGTCCTAAAGGGCCCAGGCGAATCCACCGGTTTTCTATCAGCTCAACCCCGAATAGTCTGAGCCTATGTGCGGCCGCCTTGACCAACATCGCCGAACGGTAGTGTACGCACTGCCGCTAGGAGCCTGTCGGACTTGACTGATCGTAGCGAGGGGAAGCCGGTCTGAGACAGATTTTTCGATCTTTCGAGGCGAATACGACTGCATGGACGCAGTCGGTAGAGCGAAGCAGGATGCCCGAGCCGAGTGGGTCTATTTAACGAGAAGGATCGGAAAATCTGGCCGAATCCGGCTTTTCCGCACGACTCCATGAATGGAGGAGTTAGAGCGAAGCAGGATGCCCGAGCCGAGTAGATCAGTGTTAAGTCCGACAGGCTCCTAGGCCCCGGACCGGCAGTTGGGGGCGTGGCAGCCCGGAATCAGATAGTGCCCTCCGAGCACCCCTCTGTGCCCGCGTCGCCTTGGCTGATAACGGGACATCGCCGTCCTGCTGCTGGCCCTGGCCGTACCGGAATGAACGCTACGGCAGCGCTATTCGGATCCTTCCAGCTCCTTGCGGTACTCCTCGGCGGCGGCGAGTTCCTCCTTCAGCATCTCGATGTGGTCATCCAGATACTCCTTCTCTTCTTCAGGCGTGGGCCGGCCCCAGCCCCAGCCGCCCCAACCGGGTGGCGGTCCGTAGTGCGGCATGGGATGGTGCCATGGTCCCATGTGATAGCCGGGCGGCCAGAATGAATGCAGACGTCGTCTTCTTTGGATTGGCATGCTTCCTCCTTCCATGGTGGATCACAGTAACGCGAAGTGTAGACGATATACGGATGGGATAATCGCGTATTGACTCAGACGGGAGTGCCATTTGCTTTCGTCGGTAAGGTAACGGCGGGATCCGGGGTGCACGTCCACCGCAATGGCGAGAGGGTGCACTATCATGATATCCGTTGCGAGCCGCCCCCGCCGCTGCACGGCCCCGAACCAGTGACGAACGTCCCCCTTGTCATAGCGAGGAGCCTCAGCGACGAAGCTATCTCGAAGTGCCAAGTACCAG
>NZ_JAENYR010000142.1 GCF_016841685.1 Thiohalomonas denitrificans | reverse complement strand
CAGCCGTTCAAGGCGCGCCATAGCGGGCGGGTCAGTTTGCGATAGCTCATTACCAGTCTCCTTCGAGATGGTCGCGCCGGCCGGCCTTGAGTTGGTCATCGATGGCGACCGCCTCGTCGCGCTGGCGTGTCTGGGTCTCGGCGCGGGCGGCATCGACCCGGCGGTGGACGTCGGCGGAGGCCTCGGCCCGGTCGGCGCGCTGGTGTTCGCGCCGGGCCTGGGCCTGGTGGTGTTTCGATTGGCCGCGAAAGAGAACGGCCAGGCCGCTGCCGATGAGCGCCAGCAGGCCGAGCAGCTTAGTCAGCACGGGGGTTCTCCTTCTCCGTCTTTTCCCGCCCCCACCAGATGCCAAGCAAGGCGCCGGCGGCCGCCGCGAAATCCACGCCGCTCATTTCGGGTACATCGCCGAGCACGGGCAGGGTGAGCCCGGCCAGCGCGAACTTGACGAGCACCACCAACAGGGAAACGGTGACGAAGGTCAGGGTGATGGAGGGGTGGCCCCGGCTGTCTTTCATCATCAGCATCGGCATCGGGCGTCTCCCGGCAGTCAGGCCGCGCGGCGCCCGAGCTGGGCGAGCGCGGCATCCACGGCGTAGAGCCCCGGCACGTAGACGGTGCGAGGCTTGCCAATCAGGCGCGGTAGCTTGACGGTGGTCAGGCGCTCGTTGCGTGGTGAGCGGCCCGCGTCCGGTATCGACACGTGCGCCCACTCGCCGAACTCATGGATCAGCTGGTCGTGAGCCTGGCCGTGATCGCGCAGCCAGCGCGCCACCTCAAGCGAGGTGTACCCGCTGACCACGATGTCGGCGGCCAGGCCGTAGCGGTGCTGGGAGTTGCGTGCGCCGCCAATCTTTCGATTCAGCGCCGGCGGCCGGTAGCCCGATGTGACAGTGACCGGGCCCAGGGCGTCGCGCAGCGGCTGGAGCACCAGGACACAGAGCCGGCGCAGGTTCGAGTAGACCGGCCCGCCCTCGGCCACACGCATGTCGATGCCGTGGCGCACGGCCGTCTGCGAACGCAGGAACTCGTCGAGGTGGAAATTTTTGGTAAGCTGTGTCCCAGACATGCCGCTAGGCTATGGCCTGGCGGTGCAGGGAATCAGACTGAAATGTTTCAGGCAGGGCGGGGATGCGCCGCTTTGGCGCCTACATTCCAGTTGGGTCGCCGAGAATATGAGATGAACCCGAATATTCGTGCGAAGGAAATCGTAGCGGCATTCAAGCACTATCTCGCTAACGACGATGAATCCGAGATCGCAAAGTATTCTCCAGCCGAAATGCGGTCCGCGGATGAGCAGCTTGGGCAGCGAGATCAGGGTGCAGGCTTCCGCATCGCCATGCAGAACAGAATCCGCAAGAGTGAAGCGCAGGCATCAGAGAGAAAGGCCAGCTATGTGCGAGTTATTGGCCACATAGTCACCTTTGTCGTTGGTGTACTCGCTACGTTGGCTGCGCAGTGGCTTATGAAATAGGCCATCCGGTGTCCAGAGAACGTGAATAAAGCGATGGCCCAACAAGGACTTTCAACCGAGGCCTGGTTCGCTTCTTAGCCAAACGTCCGCAGCCGGGCACGGGTGAAGACAGGCGTGAGAGCGCCGATGTTGGAGATGAGCATGCTGGATCGACAAGTAAATCTAGCGGGATTCCTGGAGGGCGATCGTAGCTATCCCATGCGTTGGCAGACAGTCCGCCTTGTCTCCAATCTATCGCAAAATGATTGGCGGTCAATTGAGCACTTTCAGCTACGGGCGCGAGAATTTCTGCTCAACCTAGAAGACCTAAGGCTACCTAGGTTCTGGTCACTGTCGATCGATCGTGGCGGGTCAAAGACGAACGCACAATCAAACACGTTTCCGGGCCGCCACCGGGTGAAGTCGCTTTACCTCGACTTTCGGCACTTTATCGCAGATAAGGAACCTTCGAAGTTTCAGCGAGTCATCAATATCCTCAGTAAGAACACAGACAGGACGCACCCACTCCAAACCTTCCTTTCCAAGCTCAAGAAAAACTTTTTGAGAGATATAGATCTTGGAATTCGAATCAATGGAAGGGAATTACCGTTGGCTCATTTAGTGACTTTGTGGTTCAACACTGAGTTCTTTCACGCAGGTAGGGAAGATCAAGAGCAAGAACGTCATGAGTTGCTAACGGTGCTTCAAGAAGATGCCGCTCACCAGTTATTGGCATGGGGCGTGGTGAACACAGCGCACACAGTGAAGTCACTCTATGCGTGCGTCAAAGATCTCGACCGCAGCGGGTCACTTTTAGTGAACTGTCCCGATCCGAGGCTCATATTAAGGGACTCTACGGCATAGCGATGGCGATGGGAGAGAGGCCGTCGTGAACCTGGTGAATGTCCGTGTTACTCCAAAGATGCCAAGGCATATGGCCGCTTGAATGTAGTTCCTTCGGCAAGAACCGGGACAGACCACGTTTTAATCGGCACGACGCGGAAGCTAAAGTGTTCTCTCGAAACCGTGGCCTGTCCCTGATGATTGTCCTTCTGACTGTCCCCCTGAATGCAGGCATTAGAATATTTATGAGAAAGAATCTTGGCGGTTGGCAAAGACTTTGGGTGGTAACGGCGATCGTGTATCTCATCGGGGTGGGGTGGGTTACTTGGTCAAGCTGGCCAGCTTCCGCATCAATCACCCACAAGCAAGCGTATTACTCGCAGCTAACGCCGGAAGCGCAAACACGAATACTTAACGCCAAAGTAAGAGAAGAGGATGAAGATGCATTCATTCACGATGCGCAGTCTGTAAAGAATGCCGAGTTAGTCGAAATGCCGAATGGTCATGTGCTTGTTTTTCGTAAGAGCCTACCACGCGGTGAGGCAGAGGCTTTCGCACGAGAGTATTGGACCGTAGTAGAACATGCCGCATACAAGAGACGCCTCGTAAACGTTGCGCGGGCGTTTGCATGGTGGTTCATCCCGCTTGCACTTATCTATGTGGGTGGTTTGGCTGTTCGGTGGGTTTTCCGCGGGTTCAAGGAATCATAGATAAAATGGGCCGGTGACAAATGGGAATGATCAGCATTGTAGTTGTCACCAAGCTTTCTAGTGTTAAGAGGTATATTCCATGGTTGATACGGTGGAAGAAAGTGTTGCGGCTCTAGAGGAAGACCTCGGACTTCCGAAGGCATTCCTGGACTCATTGAAGAACGAGGACGACTGGTCTTTCATCATCAAACTCCACGCCTTGGTAGAGGCCGCAGTATCGCACTTGCTTGTCCATAAGTTTGGTGACGAGAGGCTGCTTTCTATTTTTTCCCGGGTTGAGCTCAGTAATAAGGCAACCGGAAAGATAGCGTTCATCTCTGCCATGGAGCTCGTCAATAAGCACGAACGGCGCTTTATTAGAAGCTTGTCGGAACTGAGGAACAAACTCGTCCACAACATTGGAAATGTGCAATTTGATTTGGCTACGTACGCTGATAATTTGGAGAAAGATGCTAAAGATAATTTCGCGAAGTCATTTTGGTACGGTTATGGGGAGCAAGATGATGGTGTAGACAGAAAACAGCTGGTCCTCGCGAAGCCAAAAGAGGCCATTTGGGTCTCGGCACTCCTGTTCCTGGCTATAATCTATGAGCTCAAAGAAGCCGAGCGCCTAAGGAGTAAAGCTAACGCAATGGCAGTCGAAGTCGCTCGATATGTTAGTAAGCTTCGCGGTAGCTCAACAGGCTTATAGAAGTTGCTGTGTGCAACTGAGGCGTGCTGGCTATTCCAGGGTCCACCTGCTTAGTTCATTACAAAAGCCCAATCTGCCGCCGCTCCGCCTCCGTGCGCCGGCTAGCCAGAATGTTCCACACCTGCCGCTCGGTGAGCCGGAACCGCAACGCCAGCTCCCGCGCGGTCTTGCCCTCCTTGTGACACTGCCGGATCTCGGCATCCCGGGCTTTCCGGGCGGCCCGCGTACAACGGGGCACGCGCAGATAGTCCCCGTCATAGAGGGCCGATAGCCTTTGTGCCGCCTCCATGCCGAGCTGTTCCGCGAGGGGATGGTTCTCCTCGTTCCGTTTCGGTATCCAAATCGTGACGCCCGGCCAACGCTCCACCAACGCGGGCGCGGCCGGCAGGCCGATAGCCTCCGCGACTTCGCGAAACACGGGCGGGAGGTCTTCGACTCTCATGCCCGATCCTTCTGCCGCGGGCGGAAGTCGGCCCCCTTCGGAACGGCGATGAGCCCGTGGACATCGAGCCAGCGGGCGACCACCAGCCACTGGCCGGCCGCTCCGATGCGGCCGCGCTTCCAGCCGCGGGTCCAGCCTACCGCGTAGCCGGCTGCGCCGGTGCACATGGCGATGCCGATGAGCCACCACC
>NZ_JAENYR010000141.1 GCF_016841685.1 Thiohalomonas denitrificans | reverse complement strand
CTTCGTGCGCATCGCCGGGCTGGTGATCACCCGTCAGCGTCCCGGCGACGGGCGCACCACGTTCCTTACCCTGGAGGATGAGAGCGGTATCACCAATATCATCGTCTGGGAGGCGCTCGGTGAGCGTTATCGAAAGATCATCGCCGGCGGCCGGCTGCTGTGCGTAACGGGAAAGCTGCAGAGTGAGAGCGGTGTGATCCACATAGTGGCCGGCAGGCTGGAGGACCACAGCCACCTGCTCGGCAACCTCACTACCCGCTCGCGGGATTTCTGTTAGCGGTTTTACCACGGGGGACACGGGGCGCACGGGATTTTGATCGACGCGAACACGGAGGGCACGGAGTTGGGATTCGACAAAACACTCTGTGTTCTCAGTGGTCATCGAATTGGTTTTCCCCGGGCGCCCGTGCCCCGTGGTTAATCCTTCACCTCTCTCGTCGAAGATTCACTCGACGTCATGGCTGTTTTGGCACACCCCCTCCCCGGCCCTCCCCCACGGGGGGAGGGAGAAGTTCTATCTTGCTTGGCAGATGGTGTCAGGATACGGGCCGTGAGGTCCGGAGCGCACGGGGTTTGATTGGCGTGAACCCATCAATCGGTTCCCCCGTGCCCCCCGCGGTTCAAGCCGTCGAATCGCGGCTTCCGCCGCTCCTACACCTCCTGTGGGTCGGGTTCCTTGGGCACCAGCTGACAGACGGGGGCGTATTCGCGTTCGCGGATCTTCTCGATGCAGTCGTTGACCATGTCTGGCGTGTTGCCGAGGCTTCGCAGCACATGGCCGGCCAGCTGGAGGCTGGCCTCCAGGGTCTCGGGCACTACGGCATCGGCGCCGATGGCGCAAAGATGTCCGGAGTGCTGGTTGTCCCGGGCCCGCACCAGGATCTTCAAGTCCGGCCAGAGCTGGCGGGCCGCCTGCACAGTACGCGCCGCGGCGGAGGCGTCATCCATTGTCACCAGCATCACCTTGGCACGGTCGGCGCCGGCCCGACGCAGGACCTCGGTGCGGGTGGCATCCCCGTAGTAGACCGGCTCGCTGGCATCCCGACAGCGGCGGACCCGACCGGAATTCAGGTCCAGGGCGACGTAGGGGATGGTTTCCCTACGCAAGACGGCAGCAACGGTCTGGCCGATGCGGCCGTAGCCAGCCAGCACCACGTGCTCTTTCAGATCCGCCACTTCGGCTTCATTGGCGTCAATCCCCCCTTCCACCGGCTGCAGCGCGCGCGCCACCCGGGCGGCAACCACCGCAAGCAGCGGTGTCAGGGCCATGGAGAGAGCGGCAACGATGAGCATAAACTGTCCGGTCTTCTCCGGCATGAGCTGAAAGGCGAGCGTCGCCTGGCCGATCACCACGAAGGCAAATTCACCGGCTTCGCCCAGAAGCAGCCCGCTACGGGCCGCATCGTGCCTGGGCAGTCCGAAGGCCATGCCCAGCAGGTAGATCACCGCGCTCTTCAGCAGAATGAGTCCGATCACTGCCAGCGCCACCCAAAACGCCTGATCGGCCACCAGCAGGAAATCGATGCTCATTCCCACGCCCATGAAGAAGAGGCCCAGCAAAATCCCCTTGAACGGCTCGATTTCACTCTCTACCTGGTGCCGGAACTCGGTTTCAGCCAGCAATAGCCCAGCAAGAAAAGCACCGAGCGCCATCGACAGGCCGGCGTAGCCGGTCACCAGCGAAGTCGCGAGGATGGCGAGCAGGGTCATGGCGGTAAAGACATCGACACTGCGTGTCCGGGCCACGGTTCGAAACAGATAGCGCAGCACATAGCGGCCGATGACCACGATGGCCGCGACGGCGACCGCCGCGCGCAACAGCGCCATCACCACCTCGCCCCAGACGTTGCCGCCATCGGCACCGAGCGCGGACACCAGGATGAGGATGGGCACTACCGCGAGATCCTGAAAGAGCAGCACGGCAAAGCTTGCCCGGCCGTGGGTAGCGCTCATCTCGCCCCGCTCGTCCAGCAGTTGCATCACCATGGCGGTAGAGGAGAGCGCCAGGCAGAGGCCGATAATAACCGAGGCCTCAATGCTGTTCCCCCAGCCGAAGGCGATCAGGCCAATCAGGGCAGCAGTGACCAGTACCTGTGCCGCACCGAGCCCGAAAATCAGGCTGCTGAAGGCCTTGAGTCGCTCGAACGACAGCTCGAGTCCGATCATGAACAGCAGGAAGACGACCCCGAGTTCGGCAAAATGGCGGACCCCTTTCACATCCCCGACTATGGCCAGTCCGAAGGGGCCGATGGCCGCACCGACCACCAGGAAACCGATAATGGGGCTCACCTTCACTGCACGACACAGCGGCACGACGATAACGACGGTAAGGAGAAACGCGACGGTTTCCTGAAGATAAGGGATCACAATTTGGGTTCGCCAGCTTCTGTCATGTTCTTGATTGGGGCCTGAACGGCGCTGTAACTGCTCACTCCCCCATCATTCCTGCGTAGGCAGGAATCCAGAGAGCAGCGGCATGGCTCAAAATGGATCCCCGCCTGCGCGGGGGTGACAGGGGATGACGAATCTCCTATGCCGCGCATGATCAACCGGGCGAGCAGTTACACGGCGCTCTATTTTTGGTCGGGACCATCCGGGTGCAAATCGCAAGCAGCGGGATCCGCCGCCATTAGCCGGTCCGCAGCCTCCCTTGCTGCATCGGCATAAGGAATCAGGACCATATCAGCACCGAAGCCGCGAAGCACCTCCGCTTCCTCGCCGGTTTCCCCGGAAAGTGCCACCTTCCCCTGATAGCCCCGCTGACGCAGGGTCTGCAACAGTGCACGATTGATCTCACGCTGGCGTATTGTACTCACAACCCAGCGTACCTGCTCCAGGGGCAGCGTATTGATGAACTCGGGGTCTTCCGCATCACCGTAATGAGTGGCATACCCTTCCTGCGCGTGCCGCCGCACCAATTCCGGGTCGAAATCGACCGCCAGCAGGCGACAGGCCCGACCGCGCAGTGCCCGCCCGATGCCGGCGCCAAAGCGGCCGAGGCCCACCAGCACGACGTCGTAACCGCCGTCGTGCTCTTCGCCATCTTCCTCCCGGTACGCTACACGACGTTCGAAAATGCCGAGCCAGGGCGAGAGCCGGTCATAGAGCCGGTGTGAATAGAGGATCATGTAGGTCGAAATACTGATCGTGACGAGGCCGACCAGCGTTATCAAACCGACCGTATCCTCATCGATATGCCCGATGCTCAACCCCAGCGCAGCGAGTATCAGGGAGAATTCACTGATTTGCGCCACCGTCAGGCCCGCCAGAAATCCGGTGCGTTTGCGATAGCCCATCGCCCCCATGATCACCATGACGATGAGCGGATTGCCAACCAGCACGAACAGCGACAGCATTGCAGCGGGCAAGAGGTTGGCGCCGAGCGCGTCCAGGTCCAGTCCGGCGCCCAGGTCGACAAAGAAAAACAGCAGCAGAAAATCGCGAAGGCTGACCAGCCGTGCACCAATCAGCTCGCGATAGGGTGTGGAGGCGATGGAGATCCCCGCCAGGAATGCCCCGACCTCCTTGCTGAATCCGAGGCGTTCACCCACCGAAGCCCACAGTACCGCCCAGGCGATGGCAAAAAGCACCAGCAGCTCCTGGGAGCGGGCCAGCCGATGCAGGAGATCGCCAAGGACGAATCGCATCAACAAACCGAGCACCGCCAGCATCAGCGCCCCTTTGGCAAGCACCAGCAGTGCCTCCCGGCCCAAGCTGGTGACATCGTCGGCCTGGCCCATTGCGGCAAGCCCGATCATCACCAGCACCACCACGATGTCCTGGACGATCAGGAAACCGATGGCGATGCGCCCGTGCAGGGAATCCACCTCGCGCTTGTCGGAGAGCAGCTTGACGATGATGATGGTGCTGGAGAAGGTCAGTGCAATGGCAACGTAGAGTGCTGCCACCGGGGTGATTCCCATTGCGAGCGCCAGCAGATAACCTACCACCGAAGTAAAAAGCACCTGCCCCAGGCCGGTCGCCAACGCAACCGTCCCCATGGTTCGAATGATGTGAAGGTCGAGCTTGAGACCGACCACGAACAGGAGCACGGCGATCCCCAGCCGGGCGAACAGGTCCAGCTCGTCGGCAGCGGTGACCCAGCCGGTCCCGGTAGGCCCCAGCAGGATGCCCACGGCGATAAAGGCGACGATGAGCGGCTGGCGCAGGGCGAGCGCCAATGCGCCTCCGGCGGCGGCGACCGCCAGCACGATTCCGACCTGGTAAAAAACGTCTTCGAACACCCTTCACCCCCGCAGTCGAGAAGGCCGACTTGGGGAAAAGGATAGGTGGGAGGGGCTAGTGCACTGTTGCATGCTTGGCGATACTTTCAGAGCCCCCCAAAAACGTCAGGACAAGGC
>NZ_JAENYR010000140.1 GCF_016841685.1 Thiohalomonas denitrificans | reverse complement strand
CGCGCAGGCGGGGATCCATTTTGAGCCATGCCGCTGCTCTCTGGATTCCCGCCTTCGCGGGAATGACGGGGGAGTGAGTAGTTACCTATCTTGTTAAGTGAACCTTGTCTCCAAAGAGGTATCGATGGATATCAAAAACTATATGCAGCAGGTCGGTCAGCAGGCGCGGGCCGCCTCCCGGGCAACCGCCCGTGCGGGCAGCAGTGCGAAAAATGCGGCGCTAACGGCCATTGCCGATGCGATCGAGGCGCAGCGGCCGCAATTGCTGGAAGCGAACCGCAAAGACCTCGAAGCGGGACGCGAGCGCGGCCTCGATGCAGCGCTGCTGGACCGGCTCGAACTCAATGATGAACGCATCGCCGGCATGGCCGAGGGGCTGCGCCAGATTGCCGCACTGCCGGACCCGGTCGGTGAAATCGCCGATATGACCTACCGTCCTTCGGGGATTCAGGTCGGCAAGATGCGGGTACCGCTGGGGGTGATCGGTATCATCTATGAGTCGCGGCCGAACGTCACCGCGGATGCTGCCGCCCTCTGCCTGAAGTCGGGCAACGCCGCCATTCTGCGGGGCGGTTCCGAGGCGGAGCACTCCAATCAGGCCATCGCCGCCTGCATCCATGAGGGGCTCGAGAAGGCAGGGCTACCTCGCGATGCGGTCCAGGTGGTAAAGACCACCGATCGCGCGGCGGTAGGCGAGCTGATTACCATGCCCGAGTACGTGGATGTCATCGTACCCCGGGGCGGCAAAGGCCTCATCGAGCGCATCAGTGCCGACGCCCGCGTGCCCGTTATCAAGCACCTGCATGGCGTCTGCCATGTCTATATCGACGACCAGGCGGATCGGGACAAGGCTATTCAGGTGGCCTTCAATGCCAAGACCCACCGCTACGGCACCTGTAACACCATGGAAACGCTGCTGGTGGCCGACGATATCGCCGTTGACGTATTGCCGGAACTGGGCGCTATGTTTAAGGAGAAGGGCGTGGAGTTGCGGGGCTGCGAGGTCACCCGACGCATTCTCACCGATATCGCCGCGGCCACCGACGAGGACTGGGACGCCGAATACCTGGCGCCGATCCTCTCGATTCGCACCGTGCGCCACATGGAGGACGCCATCGAGCACATCCACCGCCACAGCTCCGGCCATACCGAGTCCATCCTGACCGAAAACATCGGGCGTGCGCGACGCTTTCTGACCGAAGTGGATTCCAGCTCGGTAATGGTCAACGCCTCGACCCGTTTCGCCGACGGCTTTGAATACGGTCTCGGCGCCGAGATCGGTATCAGTACCGACAAGATTCACGTGCGGGGCCCGGTCGGTCTGGAGGGGCTCACTTCTCAGAAGTACATTGTTATTGGCGACGGGCACATTCGCCTGTAGAGTCGATGCCCTTTCAGACGTCGGACTTACAATGAGACGCGTCGGCGTTTTCGGCGGCACCTTCGACCCGATCCACTTCGGCCATTTGCGGGCCGCACTGGAGCTCTACGAAGGTCTGCAGTTCGATGAGGTGCGACTGGTGCCCGCCTCGGTTCCACCCCACCGGGACGAGCCGGGCGTGGAATCCGGGCAGCGCCTGGCCATGGTAGAGGCCGCCATCTCGGGACAGCCGGGCTTCGTCATCGACGAGAGGGAGCTTCGCCGGGAAGGCCCTTCGTATATGGTGGATACACTGCAATCCATTCGCGACGATTTCGGGAATGTTTCCCTGTCGCTGCTGATGGGGTTGGATGCGTTTCTCGGACTGCCGCGCTGGCACCGTTGGGAGCGCATCCCGCAGTTGGCCCACATCGTCGTGGCGCACCGCCCGGGCTGGCATCTCGACGATGCCGAAGAGGCGGAGCAGACGGCTGTGCAGCTGCTGGAGGAGCGCCGGTCCGATCCCGCGATTTTGCAGGAAAGAACTGCCGGAGGGATTGTTCTGCAGGCCGTTACGCCCCTGGCGATCTCTGCGACCGCCATCCGCCGGTTAATCGGCGAAGGTCGTAGTGCACGTTACCTGATTCCGGATGCCGTTTGGCACATGATTGAGAAAGACCAACTTTACCGATAGAGGTCGAATGAAAGCGGACGAATTGAAAGCGCTGGTAGTGGATGCCCTGGAAGACCGTAAAGGTACCGATATCGCGGTACTGGATGTCCGGGAGAAGACCAGCATTACGGACATCATGGTCATCGCTGCCGGCACCTCCAGCCGGCAGGTCAAATCACTGGCCGATATCGTGGTGGAAAAGGCCAAGGAGAAGGGGGTGAAGCCGCTCGGCATCGAGGGCGATCCCGCCGGCGGCTGGGTGCTGGTCGACCTGGGCGATGTCGTGGTCCACCTGATGCTCCCGGAAACCCGCGACTTCTATAACCTCGAGAAGCTGTGGGGGGATGACGCCCCACGCAGTGAATCGTAGGGTGGGTTCTTCCAAACGTCCGCACCACGAGCGATCGGAGCCGGTTTCGTAGGGTGCATTCTTCTAACTGTCGCACCATGAGCGGCCGGAGACGCCGACGTCACGTATCGCCCCCGGAGCGGGCAGATTCTCCAAATGCGCCGTTTCGCCAAGCGATCGGAGTGGCGGCGCATTTGTTATCGGGGCCTCACGACGGTATGGGGGTTCCTGTAATTGCGGCGGCCTTGTGAATACGTCGGGGGCGTATCAGAATGCGCCCTACGCCAAACGTTCGTACCACGAGCGACCGGGTTTCGTAGGGTGCATTCTTCTAACCGCTCGCACCATGAGTGGCCGGAGACGCCCACGTCACGTATCGCCCCCGGAGCGGCCAGATTCTCGAAATGCACCGTTTCGCCGAACGATCGGAGTGGCGGCGCATTTGTTATCGGGGCCTCACGACGGTATGGGGGTTCCTGTAATTGCGGCGGCCTTGTGAATACGTCGGGGGCGTATCAGAATGCGCCCTACGCCAAACGTTCGTACCACGAGCGACCGGGTTTCGTAGGGTGCATTCTTCTAACCGCTCGCACCATGAGTGGCCGGAGACGCCCACGTCACGTATCGCCCCCGGAGCGGCCAGATCCTCCAAATGCACCGTTTCGCCGAACGATTGGAGTGGCGGCGCATTTATTATCGGGGCCTCACGACGGTATGGGGGTTCCTGTAATTGCGGCGGCCTTGTGAATACGTCGGGGGCGTATCAGAATGCGCCCTACGCCAAACGTTCGTACCACGAGCGACCGGGTTTCGTAGGGTGCATTCTTCTAACCGCTCGCACCATGAGTGGCCGGAGACGCCCACGTCACGTATCGCCCCCGGAGCGGCCAGATCCTCCAAATGCACCGTTTCGCCGAACGAACGGAGTGGCGGCGCATTTATTTTATTATGGGGCCTCGCAAAGGTACGGGGGCATCCGGTAAATGCGGGGGCTTCATGGCACGCTGGTGGCGTATCGAGAATGCGCCCTACGGCCCGATGCTCCACGCGGTGAACGGGAAGGCGGGTCACGTGCACGGTTCGGTTCACCGGAGGTCCGGATTACCGGCCCGAGCATGCCCTGCTTATGGGCGCGCAGATATGCAAGACGTAAAACATAAAACATAAATCCATGCGCATTCACCTAATAGCGACTGGAACCCGCATGCCGGGCTGGGTCGAGGAGGGCTTTCGGGAATATGCCCGCCGCCTTCCCGCGGAGTGTGCGTTGCAGCTCACCGAAATCCCCCTCGGCAAGCGCACCAAAAATGCCGACATCGACCGACTCCGGCGCCAGGAGGGCGAAAGGATGGCGGCGGCGATCCCCAAGGGGGCACTGACGGTCGCCCTGGAAGTGACCGGCCGCCCCTGGAGTACCGAGCAGTTATCGGAACGTCTCGCTCAGTGGCTTGCGGAGGGCCGTGATATGGCACTGCTGGTTGGCGGTCCGGAAGGGCTGGACCCGGAAGTCAGCCGCCGAGCCGAACAACAATGGTCGCTCTCGCCCCTGACCCTGCCGCATCCCCTGGTTCGGGTGGTGGTTGCCGAACAGCTCTACCGCGCCTGGACACTCCTGAAAGGCCACCCCTACCATCGCTGAAACCTCATGGCATCGCGCCGGATCGACCTTCCTGTCGGCGAAGGCCCGGGCTTGCGAGTGCAATCTCGACGTTTGCGATGGGTTCCGGCCCAAATCAATGATGAACTTCCTTTTTGTCATAGCGAGGAGCCTCAGCGACGAAGCTCGAAGTGCCAATACCAGATTGCCGCGTCGCCCGGGCTCCTCCTGAAGAACTTGCCCCGCTGTCATTACGAGGACGCCTACATGGATGTAGGTGGTAGAGCGACGCAGGATGCCAAAGCCGAGCCCCGGCGACGAAGTAATCTCCTGCTCCCAAAGCCCCAGATTGCCGCGTCGCTGTGGCTCCTCCTGATGAACTTGTCCTCGCTGTCATTGCGAGGAGCCTAAGCGACGACGTAATCTCCTGCTCCCAAGCCCCAGATTGCCGCGTCGCCGGGGCTCCTCGCAATGACGGTCTAAAGGTTCGTCACTGATTCGGGCCTGCGCAGCAG
>NZ_JAENYR010000139.1 GCF_016841685.1 Thiohalomonas denitrificans | reverse complement strand
CTCGCACGGCGTCCAGGCCGGGGTTGCCAACCAGCGCCTCCTCCATCAGGGCATCCAGTGCCGGGTCATCGAATTCCCGCCACCACTGGCGCTGCAGCGATGCCTCCCCACCTGCCTGGCCGAATTGCTCCGGAAGCGGCAATTGTTTCGGTTGCGGCGGATTGACCGCACAGCCGCCAAGCAGCAGGGCCAGAGCCAACATGCCTGCACGAAGTCCGCGACTCATGGCACCGCCCGATACCATCGGGTAGGAAGCGCAAGGGGAAATCGGGTCATTCTTCTGTTTTCCAAGAGAGATTGGCTATCCCGCCATTCTAATGGGAAAGCCGAGCTTTCAGACTCCACGAACTGCAATCCAATGCAAAGAAGTGCAAAGCCTTGGAGCGGCCGTGAACCGACAAGTTCCAGGGTGTCAGGGCGGTTCCTGACCTGCCGAGCGGACACCGGGATTCACTCCCGAAAGCGTACCTACGTTGAAGCGAGCGTATGGATATGCGTTTACCCTGCTCACCCCTCTTACCCCCCGCCTGGCTGGCATTTCTTCGCACTGCTTTGCACTCCCGCTCAACAACTTGATCCGCGGCATCGGTAGGATGGTGACATCCCGCACTGGCGCGGGCCTGCAAAGAGCTGAGGAGAATCCAAAATGAAAGTGAAACGACACTGGCCGGTCCTGATTGCCGGCACACTTCTGGTTGCGACAGCCGGAACGGCACTGGCCTTCGGACCGGGAAGCTGTGGCGACCGTAAACCGATGGCAGCAGTCTACCAACTCGACACACTTACCGACAGCCAGCGGGAACAGCTGGATGCGCTGCGCGAACAGCGCCTTGCGGCGATGCAGGAAAAGCGCCAGTCGTGGCAAGATGAGCGCAGTGAGCTGAGAGAAGCGATCCGCAGCGGCGCCGACGCCGCCACCATCCGGCCGCTCGCCGAAAAGCAGGGCCAACGCATGGCCGACAACCTCGTACGAAAAGCGGAGATGCGACAAGAGATCATGGCGATCCTCACCCCGCAGCAGCAGCAGGAACTTGAGAAGATCGCTCCAACGGCAAAAAGAGGGGCCGCATGCAATACGGTATGTAGCATGGTATAGCGGCGTGTGGGCACCAACCCACTTACACCGGCTCACGCGCCGCCTGGCCACCCGACCGTTGCCAACCAGAGGACACCCAGGGTTAACCAGGCTCAGAAGAGTTCGGCGGTCCTGCGGCTATTTCTTTCAGTCCCGGCGCAGCCGGTCCGAGACCGCAATCGGGGTGGGGTAGTTCAGCATGATCACATAAGAGGAGACGATGAAGGTCAGGAGCGTGGCCAATTGAACGGTATAGGAGGCCCCGCGGCTGATCACCTCCGACTCCAGTGCAAGGATGACGATAAACAGCGAAAACTCGCTCACCTGCCCCAACCGCACGCCCACTTCCCACGCCAAAGCCTGCTCTTCGCCGGCCCACTTCAGCAAAAGCCCAAAAGCCACGGGTTTCGCCAGCAACAGCAGCGCGGCCAGGACCACCGCCGCCGGCAATACTTCGCCTATCATGCCCAGATCGAACGTGGCCCCCAGTGCGAAAAAGAACATCACCAGGAAAAAGTCCCGCAATGGCTTGAGGCTTTCGGCAATGAAAGTGCTGATGGGACTTGCAGCAAGAGCGATACCGCCGATGAAGGCCCCGATCTCCTGGGAAAGACCCAACAGGGCCGCCAGTTGCGCCATGCCGAGACACCAACCGATGGTCAACAGGAAAACGTATTCTTGAATGGTGTCGAAACGGCAGAACAGCGGGACCACGACATAGCGGGCGCCCAGCCAGGCGGCAACGACCAGGGCCGGCAGCCCCATCATCAGCACCCCGATATCCCACCACACCGCATCGCCGGTGCCCACGGCCTGCAGCAGCAGCAGGATGACGATGGCAATCAGGTCCTGCAGCAACAGTACACTGATGATGACTTCACCGGTACGCTGGTGGTGAAGCTGGGTGGTGGGCAGCAGCTTCAGCCCGATAATGGTGCTGGAGAAGATGCAGGCGGCGCCGATCAGCAGGCTTTCGCGCGCCCCAAAACCGAACGCCAGGGCCACACCGCCCCCGATCGCAGCAAACAGCAGAGAGCTGAGCAGTGTCACCGGTACTGCTCGTCCCAATTGCCCCAGCAGCTTCTGGGGATGGAGATTCAGACCGAGCAGGAACAGGAGAAAGATCACGCCCATATGAGCGGCGGCACTGATCGCCTCCGGCTCTTCAGTCAGCCCGAACCCCCAGGGACCAAACAGCACCCCGACCAAAATGTAGGAGACCAGCATCGATTGCCGGGTGAAGAGAGCCGCTGTCGCCAGCAGCGCCGCGCCGGCGAAGATCAGGAAAACGTTATAGACGATCGGGTCGTGCATGCCGCTTATCAATATCCGGTTAGAACACCAGCCAAATGCGCGGCGTTTTGTAGATGGCCACCACGACGATGTAAGCGAACACGGCAAGAGCAGCAAGCCAGGCCGCTGCGCGAATCCTCCTGCTACGCTCTCCGCGACGGCCGAGAGCAATGCTGCCCAGCCCGATATAGACCAGCAGCGCTGCGAGCTTCGCCTCCAGCCACGGATGGTGGAACGGATTCCAGCCATAGCCGGCTACCAACGCGATGCCGGTCACCAGGAGCAGCGTATCGTTGACGTGCGGCACCGTCCGGGCAAAACGGTTGTCGAGCATATCGGGCGCACTCAAGCGCAACACCCCGCGCAGGAAAAACCCGGAAACGGACAGCGTAACGAAAATGACGTGAAAGAACTTCAGTGTCGGCATTGTTTTATCTTTGAGCCGTGGCTTTGAACACTGCGAGCACTACCGACCGCTCGCAGCCCCGAATCAGGGAGTACGACTCGTAATGACAGCGGGGACAAATGGACCACTAGCCTACCGGATTCAGGGCAAGACATCCGGCTGCACTCGAAATTGCAGTAGACAGCCATCACGTAGCCTGTCGCATAGACACCCTGTCAGAGCCCGATCCGCTCCTGACGGGCCAAGTCCTTTATGGTGACCTCTCCGAGCTTTTCCCGGACGGCGGTCTCGGTCACCTCCAGTACCTCGTCAATCGGGCCGACCGACAAGGCACGCCTATCCAGTGGATAGCCGCTTTCGCCGATCGCTCGCAGTTGGGCGAGCACTTCCCGGACCGGTAACTCGGCCGGATCGCGGCCGGGAAAATACTTTGGATCTTCGATACCGGTCTCGATCAGCAGCCCCACTCTTTCCATATCGAGCAGCAGGTCCCCCAGGCTGTCGCCGGGCAATCCCAGTCGCTGACTGAGGGCGTCCAGGGTCCAGCCCTCTTCGCCCCGTTCGTAGGCACGGGTCACCAGGTACATCACCAGCAGCCCGGCACGCTCGCGCAGGCGGTTGCTGAAGCCGATACGCTCCGCCTCCCGCCGAACCTGCTGCGGGTGCTGATGGTAGTAGGCCACCTTGGCGCCGAACAGGAGAATGAACCAGCTCAGATAGAGCCAGATCATGAACATAATGAGAATGGCGAAGCCGGAGTAGATCGCGTCGTAGCGTGTCGAACCGGAGGCAAAGGCGGCGAACGCGTAGCCGGTAAGTTGCCAGAGGCCTCCCCCCACCACACCACCGACAAGTGCCGAGCGCAGTCTGACACTGGTGTTCGGCACGAACATATAGACGAAGGTAAAGGCGGCGGTGATCAGCAGATAGGGCACCAGCCGACCGAGCACCACCACTACGGTCCCGAACGGCTCCATTTCCAGCAGCGCCTGCACGATGGCGTTGTTCATCACCGAAGCGGTCACCCCGATGGCGGTAAACACCAGCACCGGCCCGATAATGATGACGCTCAGGTAGTCGGAAAAGCGGCGCGAAATACTACGCACCTGTTTGATGTGCCAGACGAAATTGAAGGACTCTTCGATCTTCTGGATCAGTGAAATGACCGTATAGACCAGAAAGGCGAGACCGACCGAACCGAGCACACCGACCTGAATGTTTTCGACAAAACCGATGATTCGGTTGGTGATTTCCACGCCCTGTTCGCCCAGCGGCGCCAGGACGTTGAGCAGCAGGGGTTCAATCTGGTTGTGAACACCGAAGGCCTTGAGCACCGAAAAGCTCACGGCCAGCAGCGGAACCAGCGACAGCAGCGTGGTGTACACCAGGCTCATGGCCCGCAGGGCCAACGCTCCCTCCTGCAGGTCCCGAACCAGCACGTAGGCGACCCTGAGCGAGTAGATCCCCCAGCGGCGCGGACGCGACAGCTGCTCAGTCTCCACCTGCCAAAGGTCACGAAAAAGAAAATCCCAAAGATGACCGAACAGCCTCGAAAGCATGGCGCCTCCCTCTGCCTAACTGTAAACCAAATTTAATGACCGGTGTCCGCGGCTTGCAGCCTGTGGCCATCGCGCTTTTGGTGGCGGGCACGGCCCGCCCTTCGCACCCTGTCCTCGACTCGGGCCGGCTCACACCCGTCGCAAAATCCGCAGCGGCGGCACCGAGAGGACCCGTCGGGTC
>NZ_JAENYR010000020.1:16872-52110 GCF_016841685.1 Thiohalomonas denitrificans | reverse complement strand
GCGCCTTGCCAGGCGGCACGCCGAAGGCACACTCGGGCGCGTTCAACGACGGATTCCAGGTTTAGGGGGAGCGGCATGCGGCACATCATCTCGATTCTGATGGAAAACGAAGCGGGCGCCCTGTCCAGGGTTGCCGGGTTGTTCTCCGCGCGCGGCTACAATATCGAGTCGCTCACCGTGGCGCCCACCGAGGATGCCTCGCTGTCGCGAATGACACTGGTCACCCGCGGTTCGGATGAGATCATCGAGCAAATTACCAAGCAGTTGAACAAGCTCATCGATGTGGTGAAGCTGGCGGATCTGACAGAAGGTCCCCACATCGAGCGGGAGATGATGGTGATAAAGGCCAAGGCGAAAGGGCATGAGGAGCGCGCTGAAATCAAGCGCCTGTGCGACTTCTTCCGCGGCCGGGTGATCGACGTCACCGACGTCAGTTACACCATCGAACTGACCGGCACCGGTAACAAACTCGATGCTTTCATCGACGCACTCGGCGAAACGAATATCATGGAGACGGTTCGTACCGGCGTCTCCGCCATCTCCCGCGGCACCAGCAGCCTGCGGGTATAAAGGTGCGAGATACGAGGGAAGAGATACGAGGGGTGGAGTGCGCTTCGCGCACGATTTAATTGAGCGCGGGCGAAGACCGCACCTTCCCTCGAATCTCGTATCTTTTCCCTTGTATCTGGCGTCTGGCCTGTACTGAACACAAACAACAATTTGCAAAGACGGATAAAGGACATGATGAACATCTATTACGACAAAGACTGCGACCTCTCCATCATTCGGGGAATGAAGGTGGCGATCGTGGGTTATGGTTCCCAGGGGCATGCCCATGCCAATAACCTCAAGGAATCCGGAGTCGATGTCACGGTTGCGCTGCGTGAAGGCTCCTCTTCGGCCAAAAAGGCGGAAAGCGCCGGTCTGACTGTCAAACCTGTCGATGAAGCCTGCAAGGCTGCGGACCTGGTGATGGTGCTGGCCCCGGACGAGAATCAGGCCGAGATCTACAGCAAGAGCATCGCGCCGAACCTGAAGCAGGGTGCGGTTCTGGCCTTCGCCCACGGCTTTAATATTCACTACAACCAGATCGTGCCGCGTGCCGACCTGGACGTGGTCATGATTGCTCCCAAGGCCCCGGGACACACGGTGCGCTCCGAGTTCACTCGCGGCGGCGGTATTCCCGACCTCATCGCCATCCATCAGGACGCCAGCGGCAAGGCCCGGGAAATTGCCATGTCCTACGCTTCTGCCATCGGTGGCGGCCGTACCGGCATTATCGAGACCACCTTCAAGGATGAGACCGAAACCGACCTGTTCGGCGAACAGGCCGTGCTCTGCGGTGGTACTGTGGAGCTCGTGCGGGCCGGTTTCGAGACCCTGGTGGATGCCGGTTACGCTCCGGAGATGGCCTATTTCGAGTGCCTGCACGAGCTGAAGCTGATCGTCGACCTCATGTACGAGGGTGGCATCGCCAACATGAACTACTCTATTTCCAATAACGCCGAGTACGGCGAATACGTGACCGGCCCCAAGATTATCAATGAGCAGAGCCGCGCTGCCATGCGCGAGGCACTGAAAAACATCCGGAACGGCGAATACGCCAAGCGCTTCATCCTGGAAGGCAGCACCAACTATCCGGAGATGACCGCCATTCGTCGCAACAACGCCGAGCACGAAATCGAAAAGACCGGCGAACGGTTGCGCTCCATGATGCCCTGGATCACCGCCAACAAGCTGGTGGACAAGGACAAGAATTGATTAGGGATTGTCACCGGTAAAGATGTCAGGAGCAAAGGGATGACGCTCACCGGTGGTGAATTCGTGTGTGGAAAAGGCCGGGCGTCGTTGGGTGCCCGGCCTTTTTTATAACGCTCTGGGAGTTTCGGAGATATTCGCCCAAGGGTGGGCTCCTACAGGGGATTACCTCTGGTGGCCTGATCCTCCGGCGCGGAATCGCGGGTGACCGAGCCCTCCTTGTCCTTGCGATGGCTACGAAGATACACTCCGTTGTGGCCGTTAGCGGTTTCTTTTCTTTGCGCTCTTTGCGCCTTTGCGGTTAGGCCGTTTATCTGAATATGAATACACCGGAACGCCGCCGCCGCGGTATCTATCTGCTGCCGAACCTGTTTACCACCGCGGCACTGTTCGCCGGCTTCTATGCCATCGTGGCAGCGATGAACGACCAGTTCGTGCCTGCTTCCGTGGCCATCTTCGTTGCCATGGTTCTGGATGGTCTCGATGGACGCGTGGCGCGGATGACCAACACTCAGAGTGAGTTTGGTGCGCAGTATGACAGCCTTGCCGATCTCATCTCCTTCGGGCTCGCGCCGGCCCTGGTGATGTATGAGTGGTCGCTGTCCGGACTGGGCAAGCTCGGGTGGCTGGCGGCCTTTATCTATACTGCCGGCGCCGCCCTGCGGCTGGCGCGTTTTAATGTACAACTGGCAGTCGCCGACAAGCGCTACTTCACCGGGCTGGCGAGCCCTGCTTCGGCGGGGGTACTTACGGGGATGGTCTGGGTGTTCCAGGACTATGGCGTTGAGGGCGAACAGTTACAGTGGGCGACCTTCGCACTCACCGTCGCCTGCGGGATACTGATGGTCAGCAACGTGCGGTACTACAGCTTCAAGGACCTGGATGTACGCGGAAAGGTACCGTTCTTCGCGCTGCTGATTATCGTGCTGCTCTTCGTTCTGGTTTCCACTGATCCCCCCAAGGTGCTGTTCGGTGCCTTCCTCGTCTACGCCCTCTCCGGTCCGGTCACTACCCTGATGCTCCTCCGCCGCCGCCGGGCCCGGCAATCGGCTGCGGACGATGATAAGGAGGATTAACCACTGGGCGCACGGGGTAAACCACAGAGGACACAGAGCGGTAGGATGGGCTACCTCCGTGTTCTTGGAGGTTATCCATTAAACCCCGTGTTCCCCGTGGTTAATACCCGCCCGCATCCGGTAAGATGAGCGCAAATCCCGGAGTCATGGATCCATGAGCGATAAACTTTTCATCTTCGATACCACCCTGCGGGACGGCGAGCAGAGTCCCGGTGCCTCCATGACCAAGGAGGAGAAGGTCCGCATCGCCAAGGCACTCGAGCGCATGCGGGTGGATGTCATTGAAGCGGGTTTTCCGATCGCCAGTAGCGGCGATTTCGAATCGGTGCAGGCGGTGGCCCGTGAGATCAAGGAGAGCACTGTCTGTGGGCTGGCACGGGCGCTCGATGCCGATATCGACCGTGCCGGCGAAGCGCTGAAGCCGGCCGCATCGGGTCGTATCCACACCTTCATCGCCACCTCTCCCATCCATATGGAGCGCAAGCTGCGCATGAGTCCGGATGAGGTGGTCAAGCAGGCGGTAAGGGCAGTCGAGCGGGCCCGCCGTTACACCGATGATGTCGAATTCTCGGCCGAGGATGCCGGGCGTTCGGAAATCGATTTTCTCTGCCGCATCTTTGAGGCGGTGATCGCCGCCGGGGCCACGACGATCAATATCCCGGATACGGTCGGTTACAACGTCCCGGAGCAGTTCGGTGCCATGGTGGGGCGGGCCATCGAGGGCACCCCCAACGCCGACAAGGCGGTGTTCTCTGTCCATTGCCATAATGACCTGGGACTCGCCGTTGCCAACTCCCTGTCGGCCGTGATCAACGGTGCTCGCCAGGTGGAGTGCACGATCAACGGACTGGGTGAACGGGCGGGCAATGCCGCCCTGGAAGAGGTGGTCATGGCGGTGCGAACCCGGCAGGATGTGTTTCCCTGCGAGACGGGTATCGATGCCACCCGCATCGTCCCCAGTTCGAGGCTGGTGGCGGGGATCACCGGCTTTTCGGTTCAGCCGAACAAGGCCATCGTCGGCGCCAACGCCTTTGCCCACGAGTCGGGCATCCATCAGGACGGGGTCCTCAAACACCGTGAGACCTACGAAATCATGCGTGCCGAGGACGTGGGCTGGAGCGCCAACCGCATGGTGCTGGGCAAGCATTCGGGCCGTAATGCCTTCCGCAGCCGGCTCCAGGATTTGGGGGTTGCGTTCGCCTCGGAGGAGGAGCTCAATGCGGCCTTTCAGCGCTTCAAGACGCTCGCCGACAAGAAGCATGAAATCTATGATGAGGATATCCAGGCCCTGGTTACGGAGACCAACCTGGAGCACTCGGTCAACGAACGGATCAAGCTGGTC
This sequence comes from Thiohalomonas denitrificans, assembly GCF_016841685.1. Taxonomy (GTDB): domain Bacteria; phylum Pseudomonadota; class Gammaproteobacteria; order Thiohalomonadales; family Thiohalomonadaceae; genus Thiohalomonas; species Thiohalomonas denitrificans_A. The sequence goes on along the minus strand of NZ_JAENYR010000020.1, from coordinate 47,934 downwards.
TCCCTGCGCGTCTGCTCCGAGACAGGCGAGACGCCTGAGGCGAATGTCACGCTCTGGGTGAACGGCGAGGAGAAGCGCGGCAGCGCCCCGGGTGGCGGCCCGGTCGATGCGGCCCTCAAGGCCATCGAGTCCATCGTTGACAGTCAGACGGAACTGCTGCTGTACTCGGTCAACAATATCACCACGGGCACCGATTCCCAGGGAGAGGTGACCGTCCGCCTTGAGCGGGGAGGCCGGATCGTCAATGGTCAGGGTGCGGACACCGATATCGTCATCGCCTCGGCCAAGGCCTATATCAACGCCCTCAACAAGGTGGTGACTGCCGCCGAGCGGGGGCATCCCCAAGGGCCGGAGCTTTAATGTGGTTTATTACCCTGCAGGGGCACAGACGGCTTAGCCACGGAGTTTTTAACGTTTTAGGCTTTGTGTATTTACGTTTCACGGCAACTGCCTGGACGGATTCGCGCCGGGGTCGACCCTCCTGCCAGGGAGCTGAGCCTCGGTCCGTCGGTAGGAGGCGCGCCCCGCGGCGATTTCCGCTACGGAGCCCTGGTGCTGACGACACCCGCCATCGCTCAACGAAGGCAATGGCCCCTGCAATAGAATGGACTCTTGGGTGTGTTCTCAGTGTTCTTTGCGGCTTAACGGTTTTTCGATTCAATGATGGACGCGCGTAGACAGGCCTATCTCGATGCCATGGGTATTCGGGTTTGGGTGCGGCGGCAGTCCGCGCCCGAACCGGAAAGTGCATTCGTGTCCGACGAACAGGCCCCACCGGTCTCGGATTTCGAGCGGATGGCACTCGACTGGGACGAATTGGCGGCTCGTGTGGGCGTCTGTGAGCGCTGTCCGCAACTGGTGGCTAGCCGGACCCGAACCGTATTCGGAGTCGGCAGCCATAAGGCAGACTTGATGGTCATCGGCGAGGCGCCGGGCGCCGACGAGGATCACCAGGGCCAACTTTTCGTCGGCGATTCCGGCAAGCTGCTGGACAAAATGCTACGGGCCGCCGGTTTTTCCAGACGCACCGTCTATCTCGCCACAATCGTCAAATGCCGGCCGCCGGATGACCGCGATCCCGAACCCGATGAGCTCTCTGCTTGCGTCGGGTACCTGCGACGCCAGATCGAACTGGTGAATCCCGGGGTCATTCTGGCGGTGGGGACCGCGGCTGAAAGTCTCCTGGAGGCGGATCGGCCCACCGGACCTCTCCGTGGGGATGTCCACCGTTATCTCGTTACCGATACCCCGGTTATCGTCACCCATAACCCCGCCCATCTGTTGTGCTCTCCGGCCGAGAAGCGCGAGGTGTGGGATGACTTGCGGCTCCTCAAGCGCGTATACGGGCGGGCGATCACATGAGTGCCGCCCCGGATTCGATGCCGCGTCTGCGCCCCATGTTAGACGCCGATATCGTCCAGGTCATGGAGATCGAGCGCGAGGTCTACCCCTTCGGGTGGACCGAGGCGATCTTTCGTGACTGCCTGCGGGTGGGGTACTCCTGCTGGGTATGGGAGCGAGAGGGGGAGATCATCGGATACAGCGTCATGTCGACGGGCGCCGGCGAGGCTCACGTCCTTAACCTCGCCGTCCGCCCGAACTGGCGTCGCCGCGGCCTCGGCCGCGGCATGCTGGAGCACCTGATCACCGTGGCTGAACGGTACGATGTTGAAGCGATCTTGCTGGAGGTCCGGCCCTCCAATCGCACGGCCATGAAACTCTACGAGGATTTGGGGTTCCAAGAGATTAGCAGGCGCCGCAATTACTACCCGGACCATGAGGGACGGGAAGACGCTCTGGTCCTTTCGTTGCAGCTTTAGAGTCCTTCTATAATTCAACACCGAGTGACACAAGGATTTCTGGTGAGTTGACCAGGGCACCCGTATCCCTGTTTCAGGAGTCCTTACAGATCCGGGCGCAGTTCCGATCTGTTCTCCGTCTCCTCGGTGGTTAAACATGCTAAACAACGCAGGGTAAACGCATACTCACATTTTTGATGGTGGCGAGCGATATAAGTCCTTGATAGCAGGTACGCTGTGAATAGGTCCGTGTACGCTCGACGGCAGCATCCCTCGACAAGTGTGCTCCTGCATTGTCTAACACCGCCATCCCTGGCGGCGTGCTGCCGACGACCTGCTATCAAGGACTTACACCGCTCGCTTCAAAGTATGCGGTTGCTCTGCTATACAACGATTCCCATGCAGCGGTTCGCCGCGGCCTGATATAATTTGCCTCTTTTCCCGAGTATTTTTTTCCTGATATGTCGAAACTGCAGTTCGAAACCGAGCGCCGGCGTACCTTCGCCATCATCTCGCATCCCGATGCGGGCAAGACGACTCTGACCGAAAAGCTGCTGCTGTTCGGTGGTGCCATCCAGTTGGCCGGTACCGTCAAGGGCCGCAAGGCTGCCCGTCATGCGCACTCCGACTGGATGAAAATGGAGCAGCAGCGCGGGATTTCAGTGACCTCTTCGGTGATGCAGTTCCCGCACCGGGACCACGTGATCAATCTGCTCGATACGCCGGGTCATGAGGACTTCTCCGAGGACACCTACCGAACCCTGACCGCTGTCGATTCGGCGCTGATGGTGATCGATGTGGCCAAGGGCGTGGAGGCCCGTACCATCAAGTTGATGGAGGTGTGTCGCCTGCGTGATACGCCCATCATCACCTTCATCAATAAGCTCGATCGCGAGGGGCGCGATCCCATCGATTTGCTGGACGAGGTCGAGGACGTGCTGAAGATCCAGTGCGCGCCCATCACCTGGCCTATCGGGATGGGCAAGCGGTTCAAGGGGGTGTTCGACCTCTACAACAACTGTGTGCACCTGTTGTCCGCCCAGCACGGTGGCAAGCTTCAGGAAGGCGAGATCATCGAGGGCCTCGACAACCCTCGGCTGGACGAACTGTTCGGGAGCATGGCCGAGGAGCTGCGCGAGGAGGTCGAACTGGTCCGCGGCGCCAGTCATGCGTTCGATCTCGAGGCCTACCGGGCCGGCCGGCAGACGCCGGTCTTCTTCGGGTCTGCCATTAACAATTTCGGCGTGGGAGAGATCCTTGATGCACTGGTGGAGTACGCCCCGGCGCCGCTGCCGCGACGGGCCGCCAGTCGTGAAGTGCTCCCGACCGAGGGGAAATTCACCGGCTTCGTGTTCAAGATTCAGGCCAATATGGACCCGCAGCATCGTGATCGGGTCGCTTTCATGCGGGTCTGTTCGGGGGTCTTCAATCCGGGCATGAAAATGCGGCAGGTGCGTCTCGGCCGGGACGTAAAGATCCCCAACGCGATCACTTTTCTGGCGCAGGAGCGCGGGCATGTGGAAGAGGGCTATCCGGGCGATATCATCGGACTGCACAACCACGGCACTATCCAGATTGGCGATACCTTCACGATCGGAGAGGACCTCCAGTTCACCGGTATCCCCCACTTTGCGCCGGAGTTGTTTCGCCGTGCACGGCTCAAGGACCCGCTCAAGTCGAAGCAGCTTCTAAAAGGACTCGAACAGCTTTCGGAGGAGGGCGCAACACAGCTTTTCAAACCGTTCCGCAATAACGATTTGATCCTGGGCGCGGTAGGTATCCTGCAGTTCGATGTGGTTGCTCAGCGCCTTCAGGATGAATACAAGGTGGATTGCATTTTCGAGCCGGTCAATGTGGCTACGGCACGTTGGGTGGAGTGCGACGACCCGAAAATGCTCGATGAGTTCAAACGCAAGGCCAACGACAGCCTGGCCGAGGATGGTGCCGGCATGTTGGCCTACCTGGCGCCGACCCGAGTCAACCTGGACCTGACCATGGAACGCTGGCCCGATATCCAATTCCACTCCACGCGGGAGCATTAAAGCCGTCAGGCCGATACTGCCGTTGCTCTCGAAAAGGCTCCCGGGAGCCTCTCGTAGGTTGGGGTGAGTTATACGAACCCCAACGCTGATGTTGTTGGGTTTCGTTCCTCAGCGCCAACCCGCGTTTTAGAGCGCATTGCTATTCTCGGACAGGCGCCTAGGCGCGTACCCCGACGCCTTTGTGCAGCAGATAGAGTGCAAATGAAAAAAGCAGAATAATGAATAGTCCGATGATGCTGAAGGCCACGCCGACATCGATATCGGACACCCCGAGTAGCCCGTAACGGAAGGCATTTATGATGTACAGGATGGGATTGAAAAGCGCCACGTTCTGCCAGAAACCCGGGAGCATATCCACCGTGAAAAAGATTCCGCCCAGGTAGGTCAGGGGAGTCAGCACGAATGTGGGTATGATCGCGATGTCATCGAAGCTCTTGGCGTAAACCGCGTTGATAAAGCCCCCGATGGCGAATAGCAGTGCGGTAAGCAGCGCCGTGCTCAGGGTGATAAACCAGCTGTGAACCTCGAAGTCGACAAAGAACACCGCCACCAGCGTTACCATCAGGCCAACAGTCAGCCCGCGTGCCATTCCGCCGGCGACATAGCCCAGGACGATCATGTAATTCGGTACCGGAGCAATCAGCAGCTCTTCGATAAAGCGCTGGAATTTGGCACCGAAAAACGATGAAACGACATTGGCATACGCATTGGTGATAATGCCAAGCATGATGACACCCGGCACGATGTACTCCATGTAGGATAATCCCTTCATGGGGCCGATCCGGCTGCCTATGAGTCCGCCGAAGATGACGAAATAGAGGGCGGTGGTTACCATTGGCGGAAGAATTGTCTGGGGCCATATCCGCCGGAAACGGCGGATTTCCTTGACGACAATCGTCTTGAAGGCGATGAGCTCGCTGCGCCGGATCATTCGACTGCCTCCCCGCCTTCAACCATTGCCAGAAACAGCTCCTCCAGGCGGTTGGCCTTGTTACGCATGCTGATGACTTCCAGATTCTGTCTGCTCAATGCCTCAAAAAGAGGATTCAGGCCCTGCTCGCGCCAAACTTCCACTTCGATCGTATGCGGTTCGATGAAGACGACCGAATAGTCGTTCAGTTGTGGGGCTGACTCGATGGGATCTTTGAGGTCGAGTATCAGCGTCTCCCGATTGAGTTGTGTGAGCAGCGTTCGCATGCTGGTGTTTTCGACGATCTCACCCTGGTCGATGATGGCGATATTCCGACAGAGGCTTTCCGCCTCTTCCAGATAGTGGGTGGTCAGAATAATGGTGGTGCCTTCGGCATTCACTTCACGCAGGAAGGACCACATCGAGCGACGCAGTTCGATGTCCACACCGGCCGTCGGCTCGTCGAGGATCAACAGCTTCGGCTCATGGGCCAGTGCGCGGGCAATCATCAGGCGGCGCTTCATCCCGCCGGAGAGGTTGCGTGCAGAGCCATGGCGCTTCTCCCATAGCCCCAGCTTTCGCAGGTAGTGCTCGCTCCTTTCACGGGCAATCCGTGGCTCCACGCCGTAGTAGCCAGCCTGATTGGTGATAATTTCGCCGACCGGCTCGAACTGGTTGAAGTTGAACTCCTGCGGAACCAGTCCGATGCAACGCCGTGCCGCCATCGAATCTTTGCTCACATCCGCACCGAACACACGGACACTTCCGCCGGTCTTGTCGACCAGTGAAGTGATGATGCCGATCGTGGTGGATTTGCCCGCACCATTGGGGCCGAGGAGGGCGAAAAAATCGCCCTCCTCGACAGAAAGGTCAATGCCCTTCAGGGCGACGAAACCATTGCGATAAGTCTTCTCGAGGCCTTCGATTTCCAGTGCTTTCATTAGGGGGGATCTTCACCGCAAAGGCGCAAAGGAGGCAAAGCTTCTCGAAATATCACGCGTCTTGGCAACCTTGGTGTCTTTGCGATTTGTTGGTTTATAAATTGATGACATCAAGCCCGAGGTCCGGTTCCTTGGCCAGGATGGAACTGCTGGTGATGACGGCAGTATTCGCCTGCTCGGGTTTGAGGTAGGTCTCGGCCACCCGTTTCAGGTCCGCCTCCCGTACCTCCAGGACGCGGGCACGTACACGTCGACGCTGCTCCGGTGTGCGACCGTGCAGGGCGGCGTGAAAAGCCTTTTTGGCCTCGCCGGCCGGCGATCCCGGCTTGTCGATCCCCGATATGACGCCGAGGATCGCCTCTTCGATGAGCCGCCAATCGTGCGTTTCACTGACCATCCAGTCGATGCAGCGATCGAAATCGTTCAGGGTCTCGGCCAGTCGGGGGTCCCGATAGGAGAAAAAGCGGAACGCACCGGCATCGGGGTCGAAGCTGGCACCGCCGCCATAGGCACCGCCCTGTTCGCGGATCGCCCGGTGCAGGAAGTTGTTGCGCAGAAAGCCCGCCAACACCAGCAGGGCTGCGGCATCGGGATGTTCCGGCGCCACGGTCGGATAGGCCCGGGCACAGAAATTGACCTGGGTGGACGTGGTCCAGGCGTGGGCCAGAGGCGCTGCTGGCGAGGATGGTGGCGTGAACGGTGTATTGCCGCCACTGGCCGGCAGTCCGCCCCAATGCTGGCCAACGGCCGTCTCGATCGCCTGGCGGGTATCCCCCTCACCGATTAGCAGGAACTCGCGCGGGGCCTGAACAAGCGTATCCCGCAACTGCGACAGTCGCTTTGCATAACCTTCCAGGGCAGCACGGTCGTCGAGGCTGTCATCGAGGGCCTTGAGCCGTTTGATCCCCGCCAGGCCGTTCCAGTTGTGGGCCAGGGCCGCGGCGGGGCTCAGTCTGCTGGAGGCCGCGACCATCGCCAATGCATGCCCACTGCCGGTGACGCTCTGCTCCTGGTGCAGGCGCTCCTGAGCCACCAGTTCGCGCAGGCGTGACAACTCGTCAAAGCGGGCGCTACGGAAGGTTTCCTGCAACAGACCCGCAAGGTGATCGTGATTGCGGGTCAACGATTTGCCGCCCACCACGAACACGCCACGGGTTGCATTAAGGTTGTCCACCGCACCACGGACCGTGGCGCGGGCGCCGATCCCGCCGGTGACCGCGGCCTGCAGCGCCTGGGTCTCCAGATAGTCGCGACCCCCGCTGCCCACCTCGGCGAGGGCATCGCAAAACAGCGGCAAGAGGTCTGATAGCTCCCGATCCAGTTCGGGAAGCTCCACCACCACCTCCTGATAGAACAGCCCATTGGTGCCTCGTGCGAACCAGGTCGCCGGCACCCCTTCAATCGCTCCGGTTTCGCCCTCCGGGATCGGCAGATCGGCCGGGATGTCTTCGAGGCCCACTTTCGGGAGTCCGTCGGGATCATCCTGCTGGGACTGGCGGCGATTGAGGGCCTCGGCCAGTTCGATGACCTCACGCTTTTCCCGTTCCGACATCCGCGCTTTGATCTCGGCCAGCCGTGCGGCTTCGGCCTGCGCGCGTTTGTTGGAAAGCTCCGGGTCCGGCTCCATCACCAGACGAACACGGTGGCGGTTGTCGATCAGTTGTTCACGAGCCAGTGAGCGAATGAATTCGGGATCCTGAATGGCTTCCCTGAGTTCCAGCAGCACATCGTCGATATTCAGGGCCTCAGCCGGATCGCCACCATGGATCGCCGGGGTGAGGGCGTGCACTATGAGCTGGAGACCGTAAGGGAAGCCATCGCCACTGATCTCGCGTTGTTGCAGCTCGATCTGATGCAAAACGGCCTCAACCATGGCCGGGTCGACGCCTTTCTCAGCCACATCTTTCAGCGTATCGAGAACCAATTGCTCCACCGCTTCCGCATGCTCCGGATTGGAACCTTCGACCCCTGCCGAAAAGATCATTTCCCGGGGGGAGTCCTGCAGCCCGCAGAGGGGAGAGGGGGCGCTGCCCAGTTCAGTGGTTTCCAGGGCCTTGCGCAGAGGAGAAGCGCCGTTGTCGAGCAGGACACCCGCGAGAAGATGGGCCTTTAGCACCTCTTTCGGATCGGCACTGCGACCAAGCAGCCAGCCGATGACGATGTGGGTACGGTCATGAGTATCCGTCTCGCCATCGAGGGCGTAGTGGCCTGATGCTGCAACGGGAGCGTCATAGCGCTTTTCATCAGGGACGCGGATTTCATATTCCAGAGGTTCGAACTCGGCGAGCGCCTGTTCCTGAAAGCGCGCCTGGAGTTCGTGGGCCGGGATCTCCCCGTAGGTCAGAAAGATCGCATTCGACGGATGATAATGTCTGGCGTGGAACGCCTTCAGCTGTTCATGGGTCAGGTCCGGGATATGGGCCGGATCGCCACCGCTGTTGTAGTGATAGGTTATCGTCGGAAACAGGTGCTCGGTAAGCGTCTGGTAGAGCGTCGACACGGGCGAGCTCATGGCGCCCTTCATTTCGTTGAAGACCACCCCCTTGAAGACCAGTTCACTCTCGGCATTGTCCGGCTCGGCAAACTCCACCCGGTGACCTTCCTGGGCGAAATCCAGCGGATCGAGAGTGGGATGAAACGCCGCGTCCAGATATACCGATAGAAGGTTGTCGTAATCCTTCCGGTTCCGGCTTGCGAACGGGTAAGCGGTCCAGTCACTGGCCGTGAAGGCGTTCATAAAGGTATTCAACGAGCGCCGGGTCATCATGAAGAAGGGGTCCCGGACCGGATAGCGGCGGCTCCCGCAGAGGGCTGTGTGCTCGAGAATATGGGCAACGCCGCTGGAATCCCGGGGCACCGTACGGAATGCCACCAGAAAGGTGTTCTGGTCGTCATTGGCGGCAATGTGGTAGTGCGGAGCACCGGTCGCCTTGTGACGATACTCCTGGACCTCCACGTTCATCGAGACCACCGGGGTATTGCGGATCCATTCAAAGGCGGGATCGGTTTGCGGTCGGCTCGCCGAGTCACTCATAGGCTGCTCGTTCCTTCCATTTCGGATGGGTCGGATCAGAGATCCGTAATAAGTCTAGTGTGGTAGTAGGTGGGGATACCAGCCACCGTATACAACCGTCACTTTTCAGTAATCCTGTCGAACGGGGATGATAACATCTCCACAGCGAGCCGCTGATACGATATAAATACGATGTGAAAGTCCGAAAGTCGTTCTTCCGGGCGCTTCTGTCCTGTGTGATCGCCTACATTGGCCGGAGAGAGCGATATCCGAGGAGCCGCGCTCCATCGGAAGTCGAGAAAGTAACCTTGTGAAGCTGGCAACGAGTGAGACCATGCCCACCGACGTTCAAGAGCTAATCCAGAATTTAATCCGGTCTGAGCATTTTCACGGCCAACGGGAACCCAAGCACGGACCGGAGAAGCGGGTTGTGACCATTTCCCGGGGGTATGGTGCTGGCGGCGAGCAGATAGCCCGACGGTTATCCGCGGCTTTGGGTGTTGAGGTCTGGGATCGGGCAATTCTTGATGCTGTCGCTGAAAGTGCAAAATCCTCGCCGGAGTTAATGGCTAAGCTTGATGATAAGGTAAAAACGGGTAAAGCTACCTGGATTTACAACTTCCTGACAGGTCAAAAAGCCTTTTTAGCCTCTTATCGTTACCATTTGGTAAATGTGGTGCTGGCGCTGGCGCAACGCGGTGGAATTATTGTCGGACGCGGAAGCCACGTGATTCTGGCCAATCGGCCGGTATTTCGCTTGCGAGTGGTTGGAAGCCCCGAACTCTCTGCCCGGCGGGTATCGGTTCGCCAGGAGATGGATTTTGATGCGTCGCTTGCAGAGGTTATGCGGGTGAATAAAGAGAGGGAGCAGTTCCTCTGGAAAGCATTTGGGCATCATTTGAATGAACCGGAGTGCTTCGACCTTATTGTCAATACCGATCATTTCGATGACCGCTGGGATGAGATTACAGAGCTGGTCCTTAATGCTATCGGACTCGTTTTTGATAAACGCGAGTATCGATAAGGGGCGATCATGAGCTCTCCCGTTAATAGTGCTCCGACGCTGGTATTGCATATTGTCAGCGCCCATGAGCAGGTCTTCTCCGGTGAAGTCAGCATGGTATCGGTTGCATCGGTTCAAGGGGAGCTGGGTATTCTGCCACGCCATACCCCATTGATGACGCTGTTGAATCCGGGCGAAGCACGTCTGAAGTTGCCCAATGACGAATACGAATACATTTACGTGTCCGGTGGAATGATGGAAGTCCAGCCCCATGAGGTAACGATTCTTGCAGATACTGTCCTGCGCGGAGAACAGATCGATAAGCAGGCTGCCCTGGAGGCCAAACGTCGGGCCGAAGCGCTTATTCGCACCAGTGTCCTGTATACCGATCGTGATCACGCACGGGTTGAAATGATGAAAGCATTGGCCCAGCTACGAACGTTAAGAGACAGTCAGTGGAAGCGAAAACGTTAAAGGTTTTTTGTCATGATCGAGGGTGACGCCGCTTTTCCAAGCGGCGTTTTTCGTTGTTTTTGAAAGAAACCGGATGAATTGCAATCAAAGAGGTTGTGATAACAAGAGAAATTTACTAATTTATCGATTTGTATATAATGCTTCCAGTGATGTAGATATCTGTTTCTCAGACGAAGCTTTTTCGAGGAGATAGTAAGTGGCAAAACGTAAGAATATCGAAGCCCTGAGTGCCCAGGAACTGTACGAATTGGCAAAACGGCGCGAACAGGAGGAACTCGAAAAGGAGCGTGAAGAGGTAAAAGCTCAAGTTGAGGCTCTACGTGCCCAGCGCCGCGAACTGATAGCGCAAAACAAAAAAGCGGTCGGTGCCGTTGACAAGGAAATTCTTACCCTGAAACGCAGCATCGGTAGTAGTGTGCGTGGCAGCCGTTCCTCAGGCAACATCTCTCAGGCGGTACTGGATGTACTCAGTCAGTCCGGCAAGGCCACTACCAAAGAGATTCGCTCCTCGTTGGAGCAGTCGGGAGTCGACACTTCGAACCTGGGCCAGTGCCTGGCCTACCTGAAGCGCAATGGACGAATTGCCGCTCCCGAGCGCGCAACTTATACCCTCGCATAATCTCATTGCAGGAGGGGCTTCCTGGACGGGGCCCCTTGTCATTGCACCGCAAGGGCGTTGAGGGTTCCGGAGACCCGGGGCCGGTGGTTTCCGGGAGGCTGAGTCCTTATTGCACTGTTCTCCGTGAACTTTGCGCCTCTGCGGTGAATTTTTCTCGGGTATGGCGTGATTCGACTTTGTATACTGTCGATATGCGACTGATTGACACCCACTGCCATATCGACGTCGATGAATTTGCCGACGACCGTGATCGTGTCATCGCCGAATCGCGACGGCAGAATATCGACGCTATCATCGTCCCGGGGATCATTGCCGAACGTTTTGACAGTCTCGAAGAGATCTGTAGAGATCCGCTGTTGTACCCGGCTTTCGGATTGCATCCGGTTTATCTGGATCGGCATGTCCCCGATGATCTCAAGAAGGTGGAGCGCCGGGTGGCGGAGTCCGCGCCGGTGGCGATCGGTGAGATTGGCCTCGATTACTTTATCGACTCCCCCGATGTGGCGGGGCAAAAGAGACTTCTCGAAGCCCAGTTACTACTTGCCCGCGACGCGGGTTTGCCGGTATTGCTGCATATTCGCAAGGCTCACGACCATGTCCTGGCCATGTTGCGGCGCATGCGGTTTTCCAACGGCGGCATCGCGCATGCCTTCAACGGTAGTCATCAGCAGGCGGAGCAGTTTTTGGCACTGGGTTTCAAGCTGGGGTTCGGCGGTGTGGTGTCCTATGAACGCTCGGGTAAAATCCGTCGCCTGGCGGCGGACCTGCCGCTCAGTGCGATAGTGCTTGAAACGGATGCGCCGGATCTGCCGCCAGTGTCACACCGGGGAGAGCGCAACAGTCCGGCCTACCTTCCTGAGATCCTCGTCACGCTTTCAAAATTGCGGGACGAAGCACCGGAAGTGATCGCCGAGAAAACCACGATTAACGCCATCGAGTTGATGCCCGCGCTTGCTTGATGGTAGGGCAAAAGGCGTGCATCCTTTCGCACTGCAACCTAAACGTACAGACTGATATTTCATGGATCCCCTGTTTCAACGTACCGCCATTATTCTCGGCGAAGCTGGCATTTTTCGGTTGCGCAGTGCTCATGTCTTTGTTGCCGGGCTGGGCGGCGTCGGGTCATATGCAGTCGAGGCATTGGCCCGCGCCGGTGTCGGGCGGCTTACGTTGGTCGACCACGATATTGTTGCCGGTTCTAATTTGAACCGACAACTTCCGGCACTTCGTTCGACGGTGGGACGATTGAAGACGGACGTTATGGCCGAGCGGGTTGCCGACATCAACCCCCATTGCGACGTGCAGTTGATTAAACGTTTTATTCGCAGTGATGATGTCGATGAATTGATTACCGGGTCTTATGACTTCGTTATCGATGCGATCGACAGTCTGAACTGTAAAGTGTCGTTGTTGATTGCTGCCCACGAGCGCACAATCCCGGTGATTTCTAGCATGGGGGCGGGAGGAAAACTCGATCCGAGCCGTATCGTGGTGGGGGACGTGATGGACACCGATAACTGTCCGCTGGCGCGCCTTATCCGTAAACGCCTGAGGCGTCGGGGAGTGGGGAGGGGGATCGGCGCCGTTTGGTCCAACGAGCCTTCCTGCGCCCCGTTGCCCCCGGAACCTACTCAATCCGGGCGTGACAGGGCGGTGAACGGCACGATCAGCTATCTCCCGGCCTTGTTCGGCTTGACCCTGGCCGGCACTGTTATCCAGCGACTCGTTACAAGTTGATGAGCTCAGCACGGCGTTACCTCACGTTCGTGCCATGTTAAAGCGCAGCCGCTCTACCTGGTCTTGGGCCCTGTACGACTGGGCCAACTCGGCCTTCGCCACCACTGTGATGGCGGGTTTCTTTCCTGTGTTCTTCAAGCAGTACTGGGCTGTCGATCTGCCGGACGAGCAGAGTACCTTCTGGCTCGGCCTGGCCAACTCTCTATCGAGCCTGCTCATCGTTGCTCTGGCCCCGTTGTTGGGTGCCGTCGCCGATTGCTGGGGCGCCCGCAAAAAGTTTTTGCTAACGTTTACTACCTTTGGCGTGTTGATGACGGCACTGATGCCCTGGGTGGGACAAGGGGAGTGGCTGTTGGCGGCGCTGCTCTATTTTCTGGCGACGGTAGGCTTTTCCGGGAGCCTTGGCTTTTACGATTCTCTGATCGTTTTCATCACCAGACCGGAGGGCTACGACCGTGTCTCGGCCTTCGGATTTTCTCTTGGTTATCTCGGCGGTGGACTGCTGTTTGCCTTCAATGTGTGGATGACCGTTCAGCCGGAGCTTTTCGGTTTGGCCGATGCATCCGAGGCGGTGCGGCTCTCCTTTATTACCGTGGCGCTGTGGTGGGCCCTGTTTACGTTGCCGCTTTCGCTATTCGTCAAAGAGCGGCCCGGTCGGCACGTAACTGCCCTGAAGGCCGCCCGGGGCGGCTGGCGGCAGTTGCGTGAGACCTTCCGTCATGTACGGGCGCTTCGCATGACGTTTTATTTTCTGCTCGCCTACTGGCTCTATATCGATGCCGTGGACACCATAGTCCGCATGGCTGTGGACTACGGTCTGGCACTGGGATTGGCGCATGAGAGCCTGCTGATGGCATTGCTCATCACTCAGTTCGTCGGTGTGCCGGCAGCATTGATTTTTGGCCGAATCGGAGAACGCATCGGGCCGAAAAATGGAATCTATATCGCCCTGGCCGTCTACACCGGCGTGGTATTTTGGGCGATGTTCATGGAGACCGCGGGCGATTTCTACGCTATGGCCGTTACCATAGGGCTGGTGCAGGGAGGCCTGCAGTCCCTGAGTCGCTCGCTCTACGCGCGGTTGATTCCACCGGATAAATCGGGTGAATTCTTTGGTTTCTTCAATATGATGTCGAAGTTCGCAGCTGTATTCGGCCCGGTAATGGTGGGCGTTACGGGCGTACTCACCGGCAGCAACCGGGCCTCGCTCGCCGTTCTGCTGGTGTTGTTCGGCGCGGGTGCCTGGTTCCTGTCCCGGGTCGATGTGGCGGCTGGTCGCCGGGCGATTTCGGGACACACCTAGAGCCTGTCCGAGAATAGACTGGCCTACTCGGCTCGGGCATCGATAATAGGTTCCAGACACTCTCCGCTGCCGCCATCCGTGGCAGTACACTGGGACGCAGACCGGATTGGAATTGGAACGGAGGGCGCCGACCTGCGGCGCCCGCCTCGGCTTAGCTGCGGGAACGAATCCGCCGGGTCATGCCGAGCCCGACCAGACCGCCGATCATGAGTGCCAGAGGACCCGGCTCCGGCACGGTGACCCCACCATCGCCCCTGACATAGGCGCTGATGTGAGAGACATCCCTGGTATTTCCCACTCCGAAGGGATCATCTTCGAACGGACTGGACCAGGTACCCCCGGTGGCGCTCTCTGCCAGAAGGTAGCCGACCAAAGTCGTATTGGCGCCGCTCTTGAGCACCATCATGATATCGTCCCAGTCGTTCCAGGCCGTCCCGTCGATGGCCCAGCTGCCGGATTGAGTATCACCGGTTATGGTGAAACCGATATCATGGGTGGTGTCATAGCTGATGCTGCCATTGATATCCGCCTTGTCTGCGTATTCCCAATCGGTGAAACCGAAAAACGCCTCCTGGTTGACGGTGATTGGATCGGTATTCAGGAAATCCTGGTTGGCGGTATCGCTGTATTCGCAAGCTGCTGTGTTGGTTACATTCCCTTCGATGGAGGCCGGACAGCTAATTGTCGCGGCATTCGCTCCGGAGAGCATGAAGCCTCCCGCGATGAGTGTTGTACCCAACAGGGCACGTTTTGCAGTCATTGGTTTTCTCCCTTTGTGGTCTTGGCGATAGATGCCTTTCCAGAGCCGTGTCATCCCTGTGCTACGGCTCTAACTGTAATCTAGGCCATGCAGCTACCGAAGGAGATGGGGTATTAACCCCGCTTTCGGGCGGCAAACTCTGTAGGACCGGGTATTTTTACGGGTAGGTGAACCATTCCACGGCAGGAGTGTCGTGGAATGGCCTTTTTGGTACGTACGAGGGCTGTATGGCCTTTGCACCGGGTGGTCAACAGGAGTCGATAAGGAGACGACATTGCTGCACAACAACGAAGCTGGCGTTTGCAGAAGTCTAACCAGGGTATCGTGTTGACCCGGCTGGCGAGGATCCTGGGAAGACTCCTGCCCGCGTTGGTGGTGCTCGCGGTGCTGCTCTACCTTTCGCTGCCGGTAGCCACCGGATGGCTGGCGCAGCATCTGCTAAAAAACCACGGCCTGGCACACCCCCATGTGAAGGTCACTCATGTCGGCCCGGATCGGTTGCGTATCGAGAGCCTTCGATTCACCTGGAACGGGGTGCCGGTATCCCTCGGACCGATGGAGGTGACCTACGGACTGGCCGGAGTGCTTGAGGGGCGGGTCGAAAGCATTTACCTGGAGAGAGGAAACATCGCTGTTCCGTCGCATGAAGGCGCTGCCGGCGTCGGACAGTTTCCGAGTCGATTGCCACGCCTTCCCCTCCTGCCCTTTGAGACCTTGGACATTGAAGCGCTGACGATCGAAGTGCCGGAGAAACCTGCGGCGACTTTGGCAGGAAACTGGATTTACAGCGCCGATCACCTGAATGGTCGGATGGTGCTCGCCGGCGGCGGTGCCGAGAGGGCGATCGTGACTACCGAATGGCGGGAGGAAATACTGGAGCTGAAGCTCTTTGTCCCTCCGGAATTTTCCAACCCCCAGGTTCGACTGCGCCTGAGCAGGGCGGTCGTCGGGCTGAAGGCCGAGGCCGCACTGGAGGGTTCGGCAGCCTCCTTACGGAACGCCTTGGCCCCTTGGTGGAATATGCCGGAACAGTGGCAGGGACGCGGCCGGACCCTGCTGGACGGCGTGGTTCGAGAGAACGGCTTCGAAGGAGAGTACCGTCTCGATGCTTCCCTTCAGGGGCTGACCGCCTGGCAGGCGGAGCTGGATGGGAACGTTCAACTCGATTCGGAACGTTTGGTCCTGACGGTTTCAGATGGCGGCCGGGTGGATGGCCGCGGGC
The DNA here is from genome assembly GCF_016841685.1 of Thiohalomonas denitrificans. GTDB lineage: Bacteria > Pseudomonadota > Gammaproteobacteria > Thiohalomonadales > Thiohalomonadaceae > Thiohalomonas > Thiohalomonas denitrificans_A. The sequence continues at coordinate 32,111 of NZ_JAENYR010000020.1, read as the reverse complement.
CGGGATCGCAACGGCTCGGTATTGCCTTCCATGACTCCTTTCGGGCCGAGAGTCGGTTTCGCAACGTGGGCTCTCCCGTGTTTGCCGGCCGCGGTGAAATCGTCGTGACGGCGGACTCAATCACTGAGCGCCTGGACGCAACTGCCCGTCTTACCGACCCGAGAGTGGATCTCGGCGAAGTCCCTGAAATCCGCACCCTGGTCCAGGCGGCAGGGACCGCGCGCCGGGATGGCAAACCGCCGATCCGGTTGGCGGCTGGCGGGCCGCTGCATTGGACCCCGGACGCCCTGCAGTGGAGGGTGCAACCTGATGCGAGCATCGCCATTTCGAAACCGTATGCGGGACCTTCGGAATCGCCCCTTGAGCTCAGCCTTCTCAACGAGGCGGAGATCGCCTGGAAACGGAAGGGGGGATGGACGGTAAGTCCTGCACGCTGGAGGGTGGATGCTCCCGACTGGGGGATCGAAACCGCACAGACCGCGGTGGACGGGATGTACCTGGAGGTGCAGGAGGTGAGCGGAGCGGGCGAGCACTGGGAGGCATCGGGCACATTTTCCGTCCGCTCGCTGCAGGGTAGGGTCGGTGCGGGTGAATTGCCCCCGATGTCGGCGAAGGGCCGTTTTACGGCCGGTCCCGAACAGGTCGTTATCTCCGCGGCTGCAACGGGTCCCGTTCTGTCGGCCAGGATTTCGGTCACGCATCACCTCGAAGCACAGACCGGTGCGGCCCGCTGGCAGCTCGAACCGGTACTCCTGAGACCGGAGGGGCTCTCCCTTGCAAGCTTTTACCAGCCGTGGCCGTATCCCTTTGATGTCGGCAAGGGCACCATCCATGCCGGGGGACAATTCCAGTGGCAGACGGGGGAGAGCACGAGCTTATCGGGCGAATTCGATCTGAAGGGTGAAAAACTCGGCGGGTATTACAAAGAGCTGCTGTTCTCCGGGGCCGAACTCGACGCCTGGCTTGCGCTGGAGCCCGACGGCATACTCCAGACTCGTCAGCCTGCACCCCTGACCATCGAACGCATGACTGCCGGTTTTCCGGGACGCAATTTCCAAACGCGGGCCGCGCTGCGCATCGGTCCGCAGTTGCCGCTGCAGCTGCGACTGGAACACCCCTCTGTTGAACTGCTTGGAGGCCGGGTCCGGAGCGACATCATTGAACTGGATCTGGCGCAGCCGGTAAACCGGTTCGCGGTCGAACTCGAGCGGATCGCCCTGGATCAACTACTGGATCTCGAACACGCTCCGATAGAGGGTTTTGGCCGGGTCAGTGGAATGCTTCCCCTCCAGTTGAGTGAACAAGGGCTCGCCATGCAGGGTGGCCAGGTGGCCGCCATCGAATCGGGGGTGATTCGTTACCGTCCGGGGGAGGAGGGCCAGGCACTGGAAAAAAGTGGTCAGAATATGCAGTTGGCTATTGCGGCATTGCGTGACTTTCACTACGAATCACTCAAGGCCGATGCCGATTACTCACCTAGCGGACAGCTGGAGCTCGAGATACGGCTGCTGGGTAACAATCCCGACCTCTTTCAGGGAAGGAGTGTTCAATTCAACATCAACCTCGAGGAGAATATACCTGACTTGCTGCGGAGCCTGCGGGCGGGCCAGGAGCTCGAGGGGCAGATCGATCAATGGGTACAGGACTTCTACCGTCGGCGACAAAATCGAAAGCAATAGGGGAATCCGACCATGGAAGGAGGTACGATGGATGTATGTGCACCCTGGAGGAAAAGATGCGGATGCCAGTGAATTCCCTCTGGCGGGGGCTGTGGGCTGTGAGCCTGCTGGCAGTATCGGCTATCGGCTGCACACCCACCGTGCAACTCGCCCCGCCGAAAGAACCCATTACCATCAACCTTAACGTGAAGGTACAGCACGATATCCGCGTCAGGGTCGACAAAGAGCTGGATGAAGTGTTCAGCGAAGAGAGTCCGCTGTTTTAACCAAGACACCGCTACGCCAAGCAGTATCGGGGCGCTTTGATTCATTGGCAGGCGCCTCGGCGGATAACAGGCCTGGGGATGAAAGAATGACCAGAACAGTTACGGCACGGATTTTCAGTTTGATAGTCCTGCTGGCAGCGCTCGCGGGATGGTCCGTGGCATCGGCTTTGGAGCTTGAGGAGGCCAAGACCCGTGGATTGGTCGGTGAACGCCCGGATGGCTATCTGGGTGTCGTTATCGATAACCCCCCGCCGGACGTCTCGGATCTGGTGCGGGAGATTAACCGGAAGCGGCGGGAGAAATATGAAGAGATCGCCGCCCGCAATGACACCTCGGTGACTGTCGTACAACAACTCGCAGGGAAAAAGGCGATCGAAAAGACGCCAGGCGGGATGTTCGTCCAGGTTCCCGAGGGCACCTGGATTCGGAAATAATACGCAATCAGCTACGGAGGGGCATCCGGCGGATGCGATACACCAGCCCCGCGCAACCCAGTGCAGCGAAAATGGCGATGCCCAGGAAAGCCCAGGTGGGTGTTTCCACACGATAGTCGAGCTCGACGATACGCACGTTATCGCTACCCACCAGTACGTCGATCTCGTTCCCGACCGCCAGGCGATCATACTGCGGCGGGGGCGCTGCCTTCGACACTACCTCACCGGCACGCATCCCTTCCTGTATCTCGATGTAGAGTCGGTGCTGTTCATCGATGAGGGGTAGCCCCGAAGGCATGGCATGCTCCTGCCGGACCACCCGCTTGTCGATGATGCGGGCAGTGACCCGTTCGTTACCTTCCAATGGATTCTGTTCCTGTCGCGCCTCATACCATTCGAAGACATTCGCGGAAGCCCCCATGAACGCAAATACTGCCGTGAGGGCAAGAAGTACAACCAGAAACAGGTAAAGTGCTCTCATTGGGAAGATCCGGGGCGAGTTGAGAATGCAGCATATTCTACCGGCTAAGCGAGAGGTATTCCGCCGACTGTGCCATTTTCCCGGAACATGAGGACACCATGGCAGATGGCCTCCGCCGAGGGCCTGCCGAAGAGAAGACCTGTTACGAATCGGCATTTGGTGAAGTGCACGGGTTAAGGATGGAGCCAGCGCGCCGAGACCTTTCCCTCTTCATCCCAGTCGAACTCCGCCCGCACCGGTCCTTCGGGGGCATAGTGGAGCCAGTCCAGGTGGGTGGCGACGGCCTCCAGGGTGGCAAAGTGCCGGTAACCGGCGGCATCATCCACCGGTTCGTCCGGACCCGGCACCCCGGCGCCCGGAGCCGGCGCGGGGCTGCCTGATGCAGCGGCGGTAAGATAGCGCCGCCGTCCCTTGGCCGGCAGCTTTCGCCATGCTTCGGCCGTGATCTCATCGCCAACGTGAATTCGGATCTCCGTCAGTATCCGGAGCTGCACGGCGCTTTCCGGATCGAAAAACACAAAGACGCCCCGCGGACGTTCCACCAGTTCGTCGCCTTTTGGTGAACGGCGATCGGTATTTACGAAAAACTGCCGCGACTCCCGTCGGACCTCGCGAAGTACGACGGTGCGGGCATCCGGTCCATTGTTTCGGTCAACAGTAGCCAATACCGGGCGGTGCAGGGCGGAGCTTTCATCTGCGGTTGCCCGGCGCAGTTGGCGCCAGGTGTTTTCCAGTATGGTGTCGAAGCTGTCGGTGTCCATACCGGCAAGGATAGCGGGCCCATGCCCTGGGCTACTAGTGCACTAATCCCGCTGCAGATGCTCCAGAAGCTGTTTTCTGAGGGCACTGGGCAGGCCGTTGATGCTGAGGGTATCGGTGTCGCTGTCGTAGTGGACCCGCTGGTTGAGCTGATAGGAGCCGAAGCTGATCGCCAGGTCTTTCTCCCGACCAGCAAATTTGACGTAGCGGCGCAGGCTGCGGCGGTCCATCATCAACTCCTGTTCGCCTTCCGGAGCGCGACGCTCTACCACCTGAACAAACTCGTCGTGATCAACACCGTCGAGCGTCTGTGCCAGTTCTTTCAGGTCGACCGGCGCATCCTGTTGATCCCGTTCCAGGCAGTATTCGACCACTTGGTTGCGATATTCGCCGACCTGCTCTTCCGGAAGCTTTTCCGAATAGGCCTCCACCCCTTCGAGAAACGCGAGCGTGGCTCCGGCCTTGTCGAGGCCATTGGCAAACCCCGTTAGTGCGTAGAAGGCGTCGGTGAGGCCCGGATTACCGCGAGGCGGCAGCAGGGTCAGATAGGAGTAATGCTGTCGTACCTTCCACTCCGCCAGGTCCACCTTGATGCCGAACAGCGAGGGACCGGTGTCGAGGGAGTAGCTGGGCTTGACCTTGAGGTCGTCGCCGATGGAGAGCGCCTCCTTCTGGCTCGCTATAAACCAGTAGAAGAGGTGGCGGATCGGTGTCTTCTCCACGAAGAAGAGGCAGTGCGCATTTAGTTCGACCTTGCCGCTGTCGAGGTGCCGTCGCAAATCCTCCATCAGGGTTGCCGTCAATTCTCCGAAGGCACGCTCATCTTTGACAAAATCCGTCAGTTGCCGAGGCAGGGAAGCCGAACCCTCTTCCGTGGAAAAACTGCCGTGTTCGCGGCTAATCCTTCCGAGAAATGCGCTTTTCAAGCCATCCAGCAGCGCTTCGCAGGACTCTTCGGCGGCGAGTTCCTGCTGGCGGAGAGACATTTCGGCCTCGGAATCGGTACTACGGCGGATACGATGGACGGTGGCGTGCGTGATGGACATGGATTCGAAGGCCTTGGAGCGAGGTGGCAATTCTACTCTCAGCAGAGGCTGCGGCCAACGGTGCTAGTTTTTGATTGAAGCGGAAGCGCCTGGAGATGCTCTGATGCACGGACGCCCCATTGCCGAATATGCGCTCCTGTCGGACTGTCAGGGAGCAGCGCTCGTCCATCGCGACGGCTCCATTGATTGGCTCGCGCTCCCCCGGTTTGATTCTCCGGCCCTGTGCGCCCGCCTGCTCGGGGGCGAGGGTGGCTACTGGAAGCTTGGGCCGGTAGACGATATTCAGGGTCAACGCGGCTACATCGAGGGCTCCATGGTGGTGAACACCACTTTCCGCTCGCAGGAGGGCGAGGTGGTCATCCGTGATGCACTCGCCATCGGCCTGCATCAGGGGGCCCATGCCATCGGCAAGGATTCGCCCCATGCCGTTATACGGGAGGCCGTATGCACGCGCGGGTCAATGGAGTTGACGACAAACTACGCTCCACGTCCGGAGTACGGCTTGATCGTGCCGATCCTGCGCCCGGTGGCGGGCGGCGTGCTGGCCCGCGGCGGGGCATCCGTCCTGCGTCTCTCCGCTTCCATTCCCCTGAAGACGGATACCTCCACCGCACATGCGCGCTTTCGCCTGGAAAAGGGGCAGCGTGCGGCTTTTGCCCTGGAATTTCGCAGTAGCGCCGAACCGAGCCCCGGCCCCTGGTCGGTCGAAGCCATCCAGGAATATCTCGAAGATACCATCACGAACTGGCAAGACTGGTCGGCAATGCACCAGGCCTATCAGGGTCCCTGGAGGGAACAGGTCCATTTCGGTGGCCGGCTGCTCCAGGCCCTGACTTACTATCCCACCGGAGCTTTCGTTGCGGCGGCGACCACGTCCCTCCCGGAACGGATGGGTGGCGGACTCAATTGGGATTACCGCTACTCATGGGTGCGGGATGCCAGTATGACCCTGGATGCACTCTGGGTGGCCGCCTGCCCCGATGAAGCCTACAAGTTCTTCGATTTCATCGCCGATGCCTCCCTGGCCCAGATCCGACTGGGGCGTGACGCACAGATCATGTTCGGCATCGGCGGTGAACATGACCTGACCGAACGGCAGCTTGTGCATCTCCCCGGGTGGCGGGGGAGTGCGCCGGTACGGGTCGGTAACGGTGCCTGGAACCAGCGGCAGTTTGACGTCTACGGGGAACTGCTGGCGGCGGCCGAACGGCTACGGCACCAACTTGCCGAACATATCGACCCATTGACCCGCAGCTTTCTGGCTGAGGTTGCCGATGTGGCGGCGAACCGGTGGAAGGAGCCGGACCAGGGCATGTGGGAAATCCGGGGGAAGCCTCGCCACTTTCTGCACTCCAAACTGATGTGCTGGGTCGCCCTCGACAGTGCAATTCGCCTGACCGACCTGATTGGTGGTGAAGAGAGGGTTGACCAATGGTTGGCAGCGCGGGACGAGATTCGTGAGGCAATTCTGACACGCGGCTGGAGTGAACGGGCAGGCGCCTACGTGCAGGTTTTCGATAGCGATGTGCTGGATGCATCGGTACTGGTGATGGCGCTGAGCGGCTTTCTGCCAGCCACGGATCCCCGCATGCTGGCTACGATCGATGCGATTGAGGAGCGGCTGACCGACAAACGGGGACTGGTTTACCGCTATCGCGAGATCGACGGTGAGCCGGCGGACGAGAGCGCTTTCCTGCTATGCACATTCTGGCTCGCCCATGCCCGCGCTTTGGCGGGGCAGGTGGAGCAGGCGAAAGTCGTCTTCGAACGCGCAGCCGCCTGCGCCAACGATGTGGGTCTGCTCTCGGAAGAGTTCGATTCAAGAACGGGAGAACTGCTGGGAAACTTCCCGCAGGCGTTCAGCCATATCGGGCTAATCAACGCGGCCTGGGCGATTAGCCAGGCGGAGGAGCGCAACGATGCTAACCGCTAAAGCGGGGGAGGGTCACGGTCGGCTGCAGCGCTACGCAACTATCAGGGGCAGGTATTTTTTGTTCTGTATGCACGATGAAAGACCTGGCCCTTAACCTGTGAGGCGAAATGTAAAGGGCGTCGCCGTGCCTGCACTTGTTAGATGCTGGATCAGATTAGCGAAGATACTTGCGAATATCCGCTCGGTATCGCTTTTCATCGAGGAACCACAGCCACTCGATCTCGCACGTCGGTGTCGCCGCTTGTACCGTATGGATTCGTGCCGCACTGCTGAGCGCGTCCACCCCCTCCGGAAGCCCAAGCAGGCGAAACAATGCGTTTGGTGATGCGGTTGATAGTGCTAACCTGGCCGCCCTCAGGAATTTGATCATGACTAGCCCTGATGGGCTGGGAAAGGAGAACGGTACACCATACCGTGAGACCAGCACCTCGAAAGCGGCCATTGGGTGATGGTGAAGCTCTCCATGTGAATCCTCATCATCATATAGGCGGTATGCATCGCTAATTTCATGGCGGCCATCAGCGAGCGGATGAGCGACTAGCAGCATCGTGAACTGTTGACGCGTGACTTTCACGCGGCGGGTAATCAAAAGCTGCTCACCGTCTCCGAAGCGGAATTGATAGCGGTATACGGCATCAGGTTTGTGGAACGCCTCAAGAGCATGCTGTGGGCGAATTCCATCCCATGATGCGTTGAACTCGCGAAAACTTGGACCGACAACGGCGCTGCCGAGCCCAAGTCTCGGGCCATGCCCCGTACGCTTTTCTTCAGCTTCTTCTGGCCAATCAATGGAAATACTAATAGTCCTCTCAACCTGCGTAACGTTCGGAGGGAGGCACACTTCAGCGCGTGGTTGCCGATGCTCACGAGTTACCGAACGTCGCCGGAATGCGTAGGTGATCCCCTGACCGGGTTCGGTGTCGATGACAAAGTCATCCCATGAAATAATGACGCGGCCAGCGCTTCGATTGAAGTCACTCCCCAGTCTACGTTCCACCTCCGCTATGTACGGGAGAATGTCGTTTGGGACTTCATCATCGAGAGCAACCCGCTGGACAGCACGTTCAATACTGAGGAATACAACACCTGCTTTCTCGGCTGTGCATTCTTGATTTGACGGTTGGCCTTGCCGATTACCTCAGCTATCCGCATCGGGCTCTTTCCCAGACGGACACGTTTCACTTCAGCCCACACTTCGGTGTGAGTGCCCGGAGCGATCACTATGTCCGGGAGCCCCGTTTCTTCCAGCAGTTCTGCGGCTTGTGTCTGTTCGTGCAACCAACTCCAGAAGAAAACCTCCGCGACGGTATCGTTGAACTGGTCAGGATCAAGAATATTCTCCCGGACCCGTTTCCGCGCGTTCACATTCGGAATAAAGGCCCAGTAGTCCGCACCGCTAGGTACAACTGCCCACACCGATCGGTCGAGGAGAGCACTTGTAATCTCGCGAAGAACCTCTACTTCATCCGGGTATGTCACCCCGGAACGGACAAAATCATTGAGTCGATGATATTGTTGAACAGCAGGATGATGAGGACTGTTCTCGGCCAAGTTCGCGAGCCCAACATCGGCAAACATACTTTCGAGTACTGCCAACTGCCGGTAGCATTCTTCACGGATAGTATTCGAAAGCAGCATGGGAGCACCTGTTGACAAACTATTGCTGTCCGAGTGGATGCGATTGTTAGGCTCTGAATCTGGGCATTTACCCGATTTCCACTGACAGATAGGCCTTGCCATTGGTATTCTTCCCAACCTTAATATCGATATATCCATCACGCCTTGTAGTTACACAATATCGCTCTTCCGATGGCAAGCTATTTCTTTTCTTAACATTCCATCCCCTAGCGTGATACGAATATCTCTGACGTGCATCGGTATCTTGTGCTCGTCCGTCGCTTACTACACATAGATTTGGCTTTCGTTCAAATATGTCCGCACAATAACCGGACTCTCTTCCATGGTGGCTAGCCATAAAAACATTTGCACTATTCATCGCTGAGACAAACTTTGGTTGTTTCATGAGCTCACGCCATGACGCCGGCTCATTGTCACCAGGTATTACTATGCTTACACCAAGATAATCGAATACAATTACGCCGCTATGATTATTGATATTAGATACGCCGCAGTTTTTCGAGTTAAATTGCGTGATAGCAACACCCCCGCTGACTGCGGGATCACCGACCAATTCTCCATCAGCAATTGTCCCTGTATAGCGGTCGGACATTTCGAAATAAGCCTCGAGCTTGCCCGAATAGGATGATTGGTTTTGCTTGTATACTTCTTCTTTCGGTAGCCAGCTTGGTCGCCATAATTGGCGCACCTTGAACCCCATATTCTTTAGCAACAAAAACTCGTCGATATGATCGCCATGTGGGTGTGTGATTTTCAAACTATCAATTATCTTTGTTATTCCACTTAACCATTCTAGTGGAGAGAACGCAGAAGAGCACCCTAAGTCAATGACTACCGTCTGCCCTGCAGGTGTAAATGCATGCACAGCTTGACCATGGCCTACGTCGTGTATTAAGACACGTAAAGTCATTCTTCTTTCCCTCTTCCGTGAATGCTCTTGTCCGGACTTTGCTTGCTTTTAGCGTGAAGATACCAAGCAGAAATCCCAAAAACTAAGAGCGATAAAAATAGACCAATACCCGCGGCTGTAATGACGGCACAATCCGGCTTTGTAGAATCAGCATACAAGGAGTATGTTGATAGCGAGGAAAACGCACCGATCTGTAGTGCTACGAAACCATTGAGTAACGTGTGAGAACTTGACCACTTGAATGCACTAAAAGTGGTATTCAGATACATCTGATTGTTCGTAAATTCTGTTTGCGAATCTAGCCCTACGCGCCTGATTGCATTAACTTGTCTTACTGGGTAAATGAAATACAGCCTTGTTTGAACAAGAACCGTATAAACTGACAGGAGACCAAGAGTCGTGACTCCCGAGATTAGCGCTGTAAACTCCCAGAAATGGGTTGCTGCCTGGTCACCTAGTTGGAAAATCGTGAGCAACAGCGACGGTACGGCACTCGACAAACCAGCACAGAATTTGACTAGGGATTGATGCCTCTCATCGTAGTACTTAATCAAGCTAAGACACTGCTCGTATTCGATTTTCAGAAATTCATTCATAGCAATTATGTTTGTTTTTCCTGCGGGAAGCCTAACGCCAAGCTCAGCCGAGGAAGGCCGCGTCGCGGCCTGACTTCCGCTGGAGCGACGTGTTATGTTTTAGCCAGCGCCTACTAGTTTTCGGTAGCATATAAATGGGTATTGCATTTCTTGCATATCCTAGATGTTCCTGTCCACGTACTCTTGCACATCACACAAATGTAATTCCCAATGCTACGTTCTACCGACCCATAACTCTCTTTCGAGGAGCTAGCCACCATCGACACAACTTGGTTTTGGCAATGGCGCCTATTGCTAGTATAAGCCTTTGCTTCGGTTTTTTGCCGCAGCAACCACGACTTACGGTTTGCCGTCGCTACTTCTCTTAGCCTCTGCTCGCGCGGATGATAAGCCCACGCTTTTCCATTGGATTCTTCCTCTATATACCTACGAAGAACCTCTTTGTACTGCCCTTTCTCTTCCTGTTTGAACAACCCCGGCACATCGTTGACATTGAGCTCAACTACACCGCATTTGGTTATTGAAGGGTTTTTTAGCTCTGAAGGGAGGGTTCTGTCCTTATAGGTGACGAACACTACGAATGGTACGCCTGCAACGAGCCCTAGCACATCTACAGTCACCCCACTGAAATTAGCTCCCACCTGAACTTCTTCTAGTGTTAAAAGAGATTCTTCGGTTACAAAATAACCAAAATCCGCTGACTCATAGGAGTCTTCACTGAATGCTGGCAGCGAGCGTTCGAGTCGCGGTGTTCTGAACTTCAGACCGTCGTTCGAAAGCTGCCGAATCATTAAGCGGACGGATACGGCGAACGAATATTTACATTCCTTCCGGGTCTCAGTGTGTACATTTTGACTACGATGAGCAAAATGCCATTCCTTTTCATCACCGTGTCTTGCGACCAGCGGTGTTTGGCAAGACGGACAAATGCACCCGCAAGCATTACCCCGTTTCACACTCCCAACATCGACTAATTGCCCGCTTTCAGCGTCAAGGCCGAACGGGATTAATGACTCGATTCCCATCGCGTTCTACCTAGAGAACACGCCAGCCATAGCCAGACACAAAAAGCGGAGCGCAGCGCAGCTTTTTGTGGTCCGAGTTTATGGCAATGTTAGGCATTTTCATTCACAACCGGAAAATATGTTGCTTTGACCCTGCGCGACTTAGAAAGATAAGCCGTCCATATTGCCGCCGCCAGAATAGAGCCAATTAGCGCACCGAAAACTTGAGGATCAGATTCGAGTTCACCGAAAATGAAAAGAGGAAGAAAAATACCCAAGACCATTGATGCTGCTGGGCCAGTAACCCAAAGCAATATTTGTGCTCTTTTTACTACGGTTGGCTTTCTGCCTTTTGCAAGGCCAAAACCCGCATAGATACTTAAGCACACCAATACTAGAAATGACCACCATGTAGCTGACTTATATAGCTGCCATGACTCAACATCTTTTAAATTAGGATATTGAGATTCTGCCAACATTATGTCCGTGTTTATGCGCCCAGCGCCCATTAAAGGGCCTAAGAACATTAACCCCACCACTAGCAATAACAGCCAACCAGCAACTCCTGCTGGCCCTTCCGAACTGGTTTGCGCTGGCGGGGGATTCTTGGCAAAACGGTAAATTCCGTAAATCGCTCCTACGAAGATTAGAATTATCAAAATTTGCCAGATTGATATTCCACCCATGTTTCGCTCCTTTTCTATGCCTAACAGTTGACTAGGCCGAATCGGCCTTTTTCGTAATATGTGGATTCTTCATAACACTGCGTCTCCGGCCCAGGATTCAACGCTAACCTTCCGTTTTTCCGGCAAGAAATCAGATAAAATCGAATTCCAATAGAGGCGTTAGAAAGATTCCGTGTTTCCGATGCTATACGGAAACAGCTGAAAGTCCCTTAAGTCTGCCGAACTTATCCCAGGATGTCTGTAGGCAAATTCCTACAAGGAATACGGACCATCAGCCAAAGAAAAAGGCACCCGAAGGCGCCTTTCTTGGAATCAACTCCCCTAATCCTGGCCTTCTCCCTGGGGGAGAAGGGAAGGGGTTGGTCGTCGGTTAAATCCGCCGAATCTTCTCCAACTGTTCCTCAAGGCTTCTGAGTGAGTTTTCCATGTCGGCTACCTTGTCCTTCTCCTTCTGAACCACCGCTTCGGGCGCCTTGGCGATAAAACTTTCGTTTTCCAGTTTCTTTTTGCCGCGCTCCAGCTCCTTTCCGAGCTTGTCGAACTCCTTGGTGAGGCGGGCCAGTTCCGCATCCTTGTCGATGAGCCCGGCCATGGGCACCAGCAGCTTCATGTTGCCGACCAGGGCGGTGGCGGCCTCGGGGGCCTCTTCACCTTTGGCCAGCCATGTGACGGATTCGGTGCGGGCGAGGCGTTCGATGAAGGCGGTGTTGCGCTCCATGCGGGCCTGGTCCTCGTCGCTGTAGCCATCGAGAATGACCGGTAGTGCCTTGCCCGGGGCGATATTCATACCCGAGCGGATTTTGCGCACGCCGATGATGAAGTCCATGACCCAGTGCATTTCCGCTTCGGCATCGGGAGCGATATCCCCTTCGTCGAGTTCCGGGAAGGGCTGGCGCATCAATGTAGCCACGACTGACTGATCCCCCTCAGTCGCTCCCGGCATCCTGCCTCCCGCGACACTAGCACTTCCCTGTGCGTCGCCCCCAGCCCCTCTCCCTGAGGGAGAGGGGAGCTTCCCGGCCAGCGGGGCTGCTCGCTGCCAGATCTCTTCGGTGATGAAGGGCATAATGGGGTGGGCGAGGCGCAGCAGGGCTTCGAGCACCTGAACCAGGGTCTGGCGGGTTCCGCGCTTGGCCGCCTCACTCGCTTCGGTCGCTCCCGGCATCCTGCCTCCCGCGACACTAGCACGTCCCTGTGCGTCGCCCGTCAGGATCGGCTTGGAGAGTTCCAGATACCAGTCGCAATACTCGTCCCAGGTGAACTCGTAAATCGCCTGGGCTGCGCGATCGAGGCGGTAGGTGGCGACGGACTCGTTCACCTCTTTGACCGCCTTCTGGAAGCGCGAGCGGATCCAGCGATCGGCGAGGGAGTATTCCAGGGCCCCCCCCGATTCACCACAATCTTGACCTTCCGTATTCATCAAGACGTACCGGGCCGCGTTCCACAGCTTGTTGCAGAAGTTGCGGTAGCCTTCGATGCGGCCCAGGTCGAAGTTGATGTCACGGCCGGTAGAGGCCAGGGCTGCGAAGGTGAAGCGCAGGGCGTCGGTGCCGTAGGCGGGAATGCCGTCGGCAAACTCCTTGCGGGTGGCCTTTTCGATCTGCTTGGCCTTCTCCGGCTGCATGAGACCGGAGGTGCGCTTCTCCACCAGCGCTTCGAGTTCGATGCCGTCGATCAGGTCGATGGGGTCGAGCACATTGCCCTTGGACTTCGACATCTTCTGGCCGTGGGAATCACGCACCAGGCCGTGGATGTAGACCTCGTGAAAGGGCACGTCATCCATGAACTTCAGGCCCATCATGATCATGCGGGCCACCCAGAAGAAGATGATATCGAAGCCGGTGACCAACACCGAAGTGGGATAGAACGTCTTCAGTTCGGCGGTCTGCTCCGGCCAGCCCAGGGTGGAGAAGGGCCAGAGGGCGGAGGAGAACCACGTGTCGAGCACATCCTCATCCTGTGCCAGCTTCACGTCGAAGCCGAGGCCGTGCTTGTCGCGCACCTCCGCCTCGCTGCGGCCGACGTAGACGTTGCCCGTCTCGTCGTACCAGGCGGGAATGCGGTGCCCCCACCAGATCTGGCGGCTAATGCACCAGTCCTGGATGTTCTCCAGCCAGTGGTAATAGGTGTTGTCCCAGTTGCCCGGGACGAATTTAATCCTGCCCGAGCGCACCGCCTCGATGGCCGGGTCGGTGATCGCGGCCCTGCCGCCGGTACGGCCGTCCTCCTGCTTGTCGCGGGTCAGATCCACGAACCACTGGTCGGTGAGGTAGGGCTCGATGACGGTGCCGGAGCGATCACCGCGGGGGACCATCAGCTTGTGGTCGTCGATCTTCTCCAGCAACTCCATTTCCTTGAGGTCGTGGATGATCTCGTCACGCGCCTCGTAGCGGTCCCTGCCGCGGTACTTTTCCGGTGCGTTGTCGTTGATCCGCGCATCCACCGTGAGGACGTTGATCATCGGCAGATTGTGCCGCTGACCCATGCCATAGTCGTTGAAGTCGTGGGCGGGGGTGATCTTCACGCAGCCGGTACCGAACTCCGGGTCGACGTAGTCATCGGCGATGATGGGGATCTCGCGGCCGACCAGGGGCAGGGTGATCGTCTTGCCGATCAAGTGCTGGTAGCGCTCGTCCTCCGGATGTACTGCCACGGCGGTATCACCCAGCATGGTCTCGGGGCGGGTGGTGGCGACCACCAGATGGCCGGAGCCGTCGGAGAGCGGATAGCGCATGTGCCAGAGGTGGCCCTGCTCCTCGCCGGAGACCACCTCCAGGTCGGAGACCGCGGTATGCAGTACCGGGTCCCAGTTGACGAGACGCTTTCCGCGGTAGATGAGCCCCTCTTCATGGAGGCGGACAAAGACCTCCTTCACTGCGGCAGAGAGGCCTTCATCCATGGTGAAACGCTCGCGCGACCAGTCCAGGGAGGCGCCCATGCGGCGCAGCTGACGGGTGATGTGGCCGCCGGATTGCTCCTTCCACTCCCACACGCGCTCAATGAAATCTTCACGGCCCAGGTCGTGGCGCGACTTGCCCTCAACGGCGAGTTGCCTCTCGACCACCATCTGGGTGGCAATCCCCGCATGGTCCGAGCCCGCCTGCCAGAGGGTGTTGTCACCCTTCATGCGGTGAAATCGGGTCAGTGCATCCATGATGGTGTCCTGGAAGGCGTGTCCCATGTGCAGCGTACCCGTCACGTTGGGCGGCGGGATCATGATGCAGTAGGGGTTGCCCTCGCCCGAGGGGGCGAAGTGGCCATTGTCTTCCCAGAACTGGTACCAGCGCTGTTCGATAGCGTGCGGGTTGTAGGCTTTTTCCATGGCGTGCGTCGAATTCGGCTCTTTTTTGAAAAACGCGACCGGGCTTACAGGCGCCGGTCGGGGAAATTGAAGCGAATTATACCCGATGAGGGACGGGGTTTGGTGCTGTGCCCCGACCCGCAGGGCCGGCGAGCGACATCAGTATGCGCTGCCCCGTCTAAAAGGCTGGAGAATTGGACGGCGGCCCGTCTTCGCAAAGGTTCGGCCTGCAATACAGAGGAGCTATCGGACCGGATGGGAAGGCAGCAATCGCTTTCCGCATGGTCGGAGGCGCGCCCCCGCGGCGATTTTCGTCATGAATGGCATCGCGCCGAGGGCGGCCCTCCTACCCTCGGGGTGGGAAATATTCCCGGTAGGAGGCGCGCCCTCGCGGCGATTTTCATTGAATCTGTCGCGCCGGGGGCGGCCCTCCTACCCTTCGGGGTGGGATATATTCCCGGTAGGAGGCGCGCCCTCGCGGCGATTTTCATTGAATCTGTCGCGCC
>NZ_JAENYR010000020.1:0-16862 GCF_016841685.1 Thiohalomonas denitrificans | reverse complement strand
ATATTCCCGGTAGGAGGCGCGCCCTCGCGGCGATTTTCATTGAATCTGTCGCGCCGAGGGCGGCCCTCCTACCCTTCGGGGTGGGATATATCCCGGTAGGAGGCCCGCCCGCGCAGCGATTTTCCCCATGGATGGCATCGCGCCGAGGGCGCCCTCCTACCGGTGAAGGCCCGGGTTTGCGAGTGTGACCTCGGTGTTTTCGATGGGGTACGGCGCGCGTCGTGGGCACGGGCACTCCGAACGGGCGGTGTCTGGCGCGCCCAAAACCCCTACGGAGATCGGAGGATCCGGCCCTGGGTTGTCCGATCTTTTTCTCCCCGTGCGCCCCGTGTTCCCCGTGGTTCACGTCACAGAGCTGGCTCCATGAAGGGGGGGGCGACATTGGTTACCGAGTCGGCGGTTCCAGCCCGATATGGCGCCCCAGCTCGCCAAGCAGCTCCTGTTTCAAGGTCTGGCGCATATCGCCCAGGCGACGCTCGACCAGGAGATCGACAATGGCCTCCAGCTCTTCCCAGGAGGTGGCTCCCAGGGCATCTGGCGCCTCCAGGCGGATATCCTCCACCGTGACCGTCTCCTCCAGCACCGGGATCTCCGTTCCGTCGTGTCTGGCAAACCCCTGTGGGACAGGGCCTTCGGTGTCGTCTCGCTCCTCTTCCACCACATCTTCGAGGGTGGGGATCGATTCGTCTGCATCGGTTGAGCCGGTGCCCGGAACTTCCGATGCGAATGACGGGAAAGATGCTGCTCGACCTTCCTGGTCACTGCCGGGGAGGGACTCCCCGGGCGGGGAGTCCTGTGCCACTTCCACCAGATACTCCTCTGGGATGAAATCCTCGAACAGGTCATCCTCGTCCGACCGGTCTTCGGTTTTGCGGGCACTCATCCGCAGGCCGTCGATGGCGGCGGAAAAATCGGACTCGCCGGCTTCCAGCAGCCCCTTGAGCGAGTCCAGCTCGCTGATCAGCGGATTATCGCGTTTATTCTCGCTCATAGCTTATGGGCCTCGAGGGGATATCCACGGTCTCTATAGAAACGATAGCGCTCCCTGCCGGTAGCCCGGTGCGCCTCGTCGCCGGCGATGACTTCCGCCACCCGTCGGAAGCGGCTGAAGAACAGCGGCACGTCATCGGCCAGATTGATAAGGACATCATCGTGCGGCCCCGGCTCTTCTCCGGATCCGATATGGATCGGGGTATCGATATCCGCATCGGGGATATCGAGGCGCTCGTGCGGCAGAAAACTGTCCGCGCGGAAGGTCCAGAGCAGCTCATCCAGTCGCGCCACGGCGGTTTCATCCGCGACGTGAATATAGATGCGGTGGCCCTGCTCGAAGGCCTTCTCCGTCAGCCGGCAGGCAAACATTTCACGTTCGCCTGCGGATGAGGCTTTCAGAATGTAGAAGTCGATGCGGGTCATCTAGTTCAGATATGAGATAGGAGATTCGAGATTCGGGGTGTTCGCGATGGGCAGTATACCGCTCCTCGAATCTCGTATCTCTTCTCTCGCATCCATTTCTAGGTCGTATGGCTCAGGAGATATTGGACCAGCAGCGGTACGGGCCGTCCGGTGGCACCCTTGTCGGTACCGGAGTTCCAGGCGGTACCGGCAATGTCCAGATGGGCCCACTTGTACTCCTTCGTATATCGGGAGAGGAAGCAGGCGGCGGTCACCGTGCCCGCCTCGCGGCCGCCGATGTTGGCCATATCGGCGAACGGGCTTTTCAGCTGCTCCTGGTACTCTTCCCAGAGGGGCAACTGCCAGGCGCGGTCGCCGCTAGTCTGGCCAGCGGCCAGCAGGTCATTGATCAATTCGTCATCATTGCCCAGCAATCCGGTGGCCTGCTTGCCGAGGGCAATGACGCAGGCGCCGGTCAGGGTGGCAACATCAATCACCTGTGCCGGGTCGAATTTTTTGCTGTAGGTAAGGGCATCGCAGAGGATCAGGCGCCCTTCGGCATCGGTGTTCAGGATCTCGATGGTCTGGCCGGACATGGAGGTGACGATGTCTCCCGGCTTGTTCGCCGCCCCGTCGGGGAGGTTCTCCGAGCTGGGCACCACCCCCACGACATTGATGGGCAGCTTGAGTTCGGCCAGCGCCCGCATGGCACCGAAAACACCGGCGGCGCCGCACATGTCGTATTTCATCTCATCCATCGCCGCGGCGGGTTTCAGGGAGATGCCCCCGGCGTCGAACGTCAGGCCCTTGCCCACCAGCACGATGGGTTTGTCGCCCTTTTTGCCGCCCCGATACTCCATGGTAATCAGCTTGGCCGGCTCGCGGCTGCCCCTGGAGACGGAGAGCAGGGCGCCCATGCCCAGCTTTTCCATCTCTTTTTCCTCGAGCACGGAAATCTGGAGACTCTTGTAGGTCTCACCGAGCTTTTTCGCCTCGTTGGCCAGATAGGTTGGCGTGCAGACATTGCCCGGCAGATTGGCAAGGTCCTTGGCCAGGGCGACACCCAGGGCCACGGCGGCGCCCTGTTTGCTGCCGCTCTCCGCCGCGCCGACCGCTTCTCTGTCTGCCACCAGGAAGTGGAATTTCTTGAGGCTGGGGATGGCATCCTTGTCCTTTTCGCTCTTCATCCGGTCGAAAAGGTAAACCGCGTTGCCCATCGCCTTGGCGATCTGTTGCACCTTCCAGGTCAGGTCGCGTCCTTTGACCTCCAGGTCCTGCAGGCAGCACAGGGCATCCTTGGCGGCGGAGGGCCGGAGGGCGGTCGCCGCACCCTGGATCACCTTTCGGTAGGTGGCGTCGTCGAGTGTAGTTTTGTCGCCGCAGCCGACCAGAAGAAGCCGTTCGGCCGGCACTCCGGCGGGGGTATGCATCCAAAGCGTCTGTCCGGGCTTGCCCTTGAGATCTCCCCCCTTGAGAAGAGCGAGAACCGCGCCATCTGTGGCGCCGTTTATCGCCTCGGCGGCGGGCGTGAGCTTTTTCTTCTCGAAAACACCGATGACGAGGCAGGCGGTTTTCTGGCTCTCTGGGCTGCCTTTCTTGACGCTAAAATCCATAATCGCTCCTGCTGTTTTGTTATTAGGGTGGGCGCGAGGACCCTTGTTTTGCCGCGCCTATCTATAGCGTAAACTTTAGCATTCTGTCGAACATAGGAATAATCTACTGCGCTGATGAGAGAGTGGTCCGGATTTCCTCGATTTTACTGGAGGCCGGGCTCCTGAAATCGAGAAAATTTTCCCTCCCTCTCTCACCATGTCGCTACGATCACCTAACTCCGACAGGCCGTCATCAATGGCACCCTTTTTAACTATTATTGCACTGATTACCGACCTTTGATTATCGAACGTTATCTGCTGCGGGAGGCCGGCTACACCTTTCTGGGGGTCGGCCTGTTATTGACGCTCATTCAGATGTCGACGGTGTTCGTGCGCATTCTGGCCGACACCGCCGAGGGGAAGTATCCGGTCGGCATCGTCATGGAGCTGTTCTTCTACCGGGGTGTCGGCAACCTGGTGTTCATCCTTCCGCTCTCCTTTTTTCTCGGAATACTGCTTGCGCTCGGCCGGCTCTATAAGGATAGCGAGATGACAGCCCTGGTCGCCTGCGGCGTGGGGCCGAAGCGGGTCTATCGGGCCATAGGCGGTTTGTCGGTGGTGGTGGCGATGCTGATGGGAGCACTGGCGCTGTGGTTTGCTCCCTGGGCCGAGGAGCAGGTGCACCTGGTGATTGACGAGGCCCAGGCCAGCTCTCAAATCGAGGGGCTCGAAGCCGGACGGTTCAATAAATCCGAGTCGGGGGAATACCTGGTCTACATGGAGGAGATCGGAGACCAGGGACGGAGACTGGAGAACGTCTTTGGTTATGCGAAGGTTCAGGAGCAGCAACGCCCCAATCTGCTGACATCGGAGAGCGGATATCAGACAGTCCGTGGCCCGGAGGGTGATCGCTACCTGGTGTTTGTGGATGGCTATCGCTATGAAGGCGACCCCGCCGACGAGGACTTCCAAATCATCGAATTCGGGGAGCACGGAGTGCTCATTCGGGAGCGGCCCGTGGTCGCCTCCGAGCGGCGGCGGCGGGCGGTGCCCTCAGGAGAGCTCTGGGAATCCGAAAACCCCTCTGATATGGCCGAGCTGCAGTGGCGGATATCGGTGCCGATCAGTGCGGTCCTGTTCGGCTTTCTGGCGGTGCCGCTCGCCAGGACCTCACCACGGCAAGGGCGTTACGGCAAGCTATTTTTTGCGATCGTCATCTATATCGCCTACAACAATCTGCTGACGGTTGCCCGGGCCTCCCTAAGGGAGGGGGAGTACGGCCCGGAAGTGGGATTGTGGTGGGTCCACCTCCTGGTGGTCGCGCTGGTGATGGCGTTGGTCTGGTGGCAGGGACGAATGCCGGGGCCGAAGGGTCAACTGCGGGTGGCAAAATGAAGCTCCTCGACGGCTATATCGCGCGCACCGTGGCGGGCCAAATCGGCGCCGTCATGTTGGTGCTGCTCGCCATCTACTTCTTCAGTACCTTCGTCTCGGAAATGGGCGACGTGGGCAAGGGCGATTACACGGTTTCGGACGCCCTGCTTTTCACCCTTATGCAGGTCCCGTTGTACACCTATCAGCTTTTCCCACTGGTGGCTCTCGTCGGGACCATGCTGGGCCTGGGGGCGCTCGCCAATACGAGTGAATTGACGGTTATGCGCGCGGCAGGGGTGTCGGTGCGCCGCATCATGGTCGCAGTAATGAAAGTCGGCCTGGTGATGGTGGTGGCGGTAACCGTGATCGGCGAGCTGATCGCCCCACGGCTGGAAATGCAAGCCCAAATGCAGCGCGCCGAGGCGCTGGGGAAAAACATTAGTCTGAACACGAAAGATGGCCTCTGGGCCCGCGATGGCCGCTCATTCATCAACATCGAGCGACTGCTTGTGGATGGCCATGCCTCCAATGTCCGCATCTATCGTTTCGCTGATGACCACAGCCTGCACGAAACGATTTTCGCGCCAAGGGGCATTTACCAAGATGATGCCTGGCAGCTGGAGCAGGTGATCCGCAATCACGTAACTCCGGAAGGGGTAGAGAGCCGTCACGTGGAGAGTCTGCGTTGGGAAAGCAGCCTGGAGCCCGGCGTGATCGATATGGTGGCGATCAAACCCGAGAATCTCTCCGCCAGGGATCTGTGGGAATACCTGCGCTATATGCGAGAGAACGGCTTGGAAGACCGGCGTTACAACCTGGCGTTCTGGATCCGGATCATGATCCCGTTCGCGACTGCCGGCATGGTTCTGCTTGCGATTCCCTTCGTTTTCGGCTCGATGCGCACGGTGAGTATCGGGCAGCGCATTATGCTAGGGGCGTTACTGGGCATCGGCTTCTATCTCTTTAATGCCATATTCAATCGCGTCGGCGTTGTCTACAACATCCCGCCATTTCTCGCGGCGTCCCTGCCCACCTTCATCGTTTACGCCCTTTGGGGGGTGATGATGAAGCGGATTCGGTAGGGGCCTGTAGTGGCGAGTAGCTAGTAGCGAGTAGCTAGGAACAGCACTAGCCACTCGCTACTCGCCACTAGCAACTAACGACTAGCCACTCTTCGGGAGGACGATCAGTTTGGTTTGCGAGTAGCGGTCGTGCCAGGTGAGTTTTTCCCGATCGACCAGTGACCACAGGAAGCCGGCGCCCAGGGCGCCCCATGATAGATACGCGATCAGATAGCGCAGGAGAGCCTGCCAAAGGGAAACCGGTCCGCCATCGTAACGGACGACCCGCAATCGCCAGGCGCGCATCCCCAGCGTTTGCCCGCCGTGAGTCCAGAACCAAGCGAAGAAGACGAACGCAATCAAAAACAGGTAGCTGGTGAAAAGCGGATTACCGGCATGGACTGCCTCGCCCCCGGTCAGCGGCAGTACCACGGCGGAGGCGATGAAGAGCAGCGCAATCAGCAGCAGGCCATCATAAAGTATAGCGGCGAGGCGTCGCAGCAGGCTGGCATTGGGAAGATCGGTCCGGGATTGGCTCATGACAGTTCGATTTGGAAATGAGCGGGCATTATAGCAATTTGTGCCGGAGTGCATCAGTGAAATGCCATATTGGCGGAAGCCGCGAGCGCCGCAATGGATGTTGGAAATGCCGTCTGGCACTTGGCCGTGCGGTTTCGGTAATCGGAGGCCCGGTCGGGGCCTGGATTTCAGGAGATGGGTCTGGCTTTCAGACTCTGCGAAATCCGATCCTTTCCGCCCCCTGCGGTGTCATTCAGTGAACGAACGGTCGTATCACTAGCCTGCGAGTCCTGCACCCCTGTAAAATCCCCCCCTCTTTCCATTGATTGTCCGACTACCAGCGAAGAAGGCCCGTATTGATGCTGATCCTCCGCGGAAGCCCCGCCCTGTCTCCTTTTCGGCTTGAAAAGCTGCTTTCCCGGGTGCAACAGACCGTGCCGTCCGTGGACCACCTCTCTGCCGAGTTCGTCCATTTTGTCGATCTGGAGGAGAAACTGGACGAAGCCCAGCGGGGCATTCTGGACCGGATTTTGACTTATGGTCCCCCGATTTCCGGCGAGGAGCCGGAGGGGCAATCGCTTGTTATCACGCCACGTGCAGGCACCATCTCGGCCTGGTCCTCGAAGGCAAGCGATATAGCCCGCAATTGCGGACTCAGCCACGTGCGGCGCATTGAGCGCGGAGTGGTCTATTACCTCACAGCGGATGGTCGGCTGCTGGAGGACCGCGCCCTTGCCGAGGTGGCGGCACTGCTATATGACCGCATGACCGAAAGCGTGTTCTACCGGCAGGATGAGGCCGAAGGGCTCTTCCTCACTACCGAGCCGCGCCCCCTGCAGACGGTGGATATTCTCACCGGCGGAAGAGGCGCACTGGCGAAGGCCAACCGCGACTGGGGATTGGCGCTGGCCGAGGATGAAATCGACTATCTGGTGGAGAATTTCCAGAAACTGGGCCGCAATCCCTCCGATGCCGAGTTGATGATGTTTGCCCAGGCGAACTCCGAACACTGCCGGCACAAGATCTTCAATGCCGACTGGATTATCGACGGACAGAGACAGGAGCGATCCCTGTTCAAGATGATCCGCAATACTCACGAGCAGCACCCGGAGGGGGTGTTATCGGCTTATCACGACAACGCCTCGGTCATCCAAGGCTTTGAGGCGGGCCGCTTCTTTCCCGACCCCGATAGCGGGTCGTACGGCGCGAGCAAGGAGCCGGTCCACTTCATGATCAAGGTGGAGACCCATAACCACCCCACCGCCATCTCCCCGAGTCCGGGTGCCGCCACCGGTTCAGGCGGCGAAATCCGTGATGAGGGTGCGACCGGCCGTGGCGGCAAGCCCAAGGCGGGGTTGACCGGGTTTTCCGTCTCCAACCTCCGCATCCCCGATTTCGAGCAGCCGTGGGAGAGCGACTATGGCAAGCCGAACCGCATCGTCTCCGCGCTGGAGGTGATGCTCGAGGGGCCCATCGGCGCCGCTTCGTTCAACAACGAATTTGGCCGCCCCGCCATCAACGGTTACTTCCGGACCTATGAGGAGCGGGTGAACGGCCCTGCGGGCGAGGAGGTGCGCGGCTATCACAAACCCATCATGCTGGCGGGCGGCATTGGCAACATCCGTGCCGAACACGTCGACAAGAATTTGATCCCCGCGGGTGCGCAGCTAGTCGTGCTGGGCGGCCCGGCGATGCTCATCGGTCTTGGCGGCGGCGCTGCCTCCTCCATGACCTCGGGGCAGAGTGCCGAGGATCTGGATTTCGCCTCTGTTCAGCGCTCCAACCCCGAGATGGAGCGTCGCTGTCAGGAGGTGATCGACCGCTGCTGGCAACAGGGTGAGGCCAATCCCATCGTCTCGATACACGACGTCGGCGCCGGCGGTCTCTCCAACGCCATGCCCGAGCTGGTGGATGACGCCGGCCGGGGTGGCCGTTTCGAGCTGCGCACCATTCCCAACGATGACCAGGGCATGTCGCCGAAGGAGATCTGGTGCAATGAGGCCCAGGAGCGTTATGTTCTGGCCGTACAGTCCGCGGACATGGAGCGGTTTGCCGCCATCTGCGAGCGGGAGCGTTGCCCCTACGCCGTTATCGGCGAGGCCAGTGAGGACCGGCAATTGACCCTCGGCGACGGCTACTTCGATAACACGCCCATCGATATGCCGATGGAGGTGCTGCTGGGCAAGCCGCCCAAGATGCTGCGCGATGTGCACCACAAGACCTTTAAAAAGCCCGAATTCCATTCCGCACGCATCGATCTGAAGGAGGCTGCCTATCGCCTGCTGCATCTGCCCGCCATTGCCGACAAGCGTTTTCTGATCACTATCGGTGACCGCAGCGTTACCGGGCTGGTGGCACGCGACCAGATGGTGGGGCCGTGGCAGGAGCCGGTGGCCGACTGCGGCGTCACCGCCACCAGTTACGACGTCTACACCGGCGAGGCGATGGCCATGGGCGAGCGTACCCCGGTGGCGCTTCTGGATCACGCGGCCAGCGCACGCATGGCGGTGGGTGAGGCACTCACCAATATCGCTGCCGCGCGCATCGAAAAGACGTCGGACATCAAGCTCTCGGCCAACTGGATGGCACCGGCGGGCCATCCGGGAGAGGATGCCGGCCTCTATGACGCCGTACGCGCCGTGGGCATGGAGCTGTGTCCGGCACTGGGGCTGGCGATTCCGGTGGGCAAGGACTCCATGTCGATGAAAACCGTCTGGCAGGAGGGGAACGAAGAGCATTCCGTCACCGCGCCGCTCTCTCTCATCGTTACCGCCTTTGCGCCGGTGCTGGATATCCGCAAAACCCGCACGCCCGAGCTGCGTACCGACAAGGGCGATACCGACCTCATCTTTATCGATCTCGGCAAGGGGCGTAACCGTCTCGGCGGCTCCTGCCTGGCCCAGGTTTACAAGGAACTGGGACACCACGCCCCGGATCTCGATGATCCGCTTCAGTTCAAGGCCTTCTTCGATATCCTCCAGGAACTCTCCGAACGCAAGCTGCTTCTGGCCTACCATGACCGATCCGACGGCGGTCTGTTCACCACACTGGCGGAAATGGCCTTTGCCGGTCGGACCGGCATCAACATCGAACTCGACGGACTCGGCGATGGCGATGATGCCGCGCTCCTGTTCAGTGAAGAGCTGGGTGCCGTAATCCAGGTGCGCCACAGCGATACCGATGAAGTCCTGCAGTGGTTCCGGGAGGCGGGGCTTGGCAAACAGAGCCGCGTTATCGGTGAGTTGAATGATGAGGACCGCATCGTCATCAGCCGCGACCGCATCGAGCTGCTGAACGAGCCGCGTGTGGAGCTGCAGCGGGCGTGGTCCGAAACCAGCTATCGCATGCAGGCCCTGCGCGATAATCCGGAGTGTGCGAAGGAGGAGTTCGACCGCCTGCTGGACGTGAATGATCCGGGTCTCCATGTCGATCTCGGCTTCGAGCCGGAAGAGGATGTGGCCAAGCCCTACATCGCCACGGGAGTGCGTCCCCGCGTGGCGGTGCTTCGTGAACAGGGCGTTAACGGTCAGGTCGAGATGGCAGCGGCGTTCAGTCGCGCCGGGTTTGACGCGGTGGACGTCCACATGAGCGACCTCATTACTGGGAGAATCGCGCTCGACGGCTTCAAGGGCGTAGTAGCCTGCGGCGGCTTCTCCTATGGAGACGTGCTCGGTGCCGGTGAAGGATGGGCGAAGTCGATTCTCTTCAATTCGCGGGCACGGGAGCAGTTCGAGACCTTTTTCGGTCGCAATGACAGCTTCGGCCTGGGGATCTGCAACGGCTGCCAGATGATGTCCAATCTCCACGAACTCATCCCCGGTGCCGAGTTGTGGCCGCACTTCGTACGTAACACCTCCGAGCAGTTCGAGGCCCGGGTGTCGATGGTGGAAGTGATGAAGTCGCCGTCGCTGTTCCTGGCCGGTATGGAAGGCTCACGGATGCCTATCGCCGTGGCTCACGGCGAAGGCCGGGCGGAGTTCGCCGATGCCGACAGCGGGCCGGCAGCGGCTCTGCGCGAAAATGCGGTGGCGCTTCGCTATCTCGATAACTACGGCGACCCGACCGAAATCTATCCCGGAAATCCCAATGGCTCACCGCTGGGCATTACCGGACTCACCAACCGCGATGGGCGTTTCACCATCCTGATGCCACACCCCGAGCGGGTGTTCAGGGCCGTTCAGCACTCCTGGCATCCCGATGAGTGGGGCGCCGACGGCTCCTGGATGCGGATGTTCCGCAACGCCCGCGTCTGGGTGGGATAACAGCGTTAACCACGGGGGAATTCAGGTACCGACCACGTGTAACCTCCGAAGATCACCACAGAGTGCACAGAGGTAATTCCTGGAGCAAATACGGGGATACGCAGAGTCATGTAACCCCGTGTGCCCCGTGCTCCCCGTGGTAGTCTCTGTTGTCCGTGGTAGAAAGTGCAGTTACTGATGCCGAAGCAGCTCGGCCAGCCGCATGGGGGCATCGGTATCTTTTCCCAATTCCCACAGCTCCATGGTCTTTGCGCCCTCTTCGAAGGCCTCCCGGCCCCGGGGTTTGAAACGGGCGTATTCAAAATCCGATAGCAGGGACTCCACCTCACCGCCGGTGGCGCCCACCTCTCGTAATTGCTCCTGTCCGACTTCAATGAAACCGATTTCATTCAGATGATGCTGCTTGGCTGCATAGCGGGCCGCGCCCAGAAAATACTCCAGATAGGCATAGCGGCGGTACATATCGTCCGGAGCAGGGGTGAAGACGTCGGCCCGGGAAAAGCTGGCCTTCCGGAAAATGGCCAAGTCACGGCGGGCGCGGGAACGCGGATCGCCATCGGATTTCAAAAGGTCGCGGATCCTTCCCATAGCTGCATCCTTTCCATGATCGGGATACCTAGTACACTTAGCGCAAGAAGTTGGTAATTCCTGAATCAAAGTAACTGCTCGCCCGAGTGATCATGCACAGCCCGGAAAATTCGTCATTCCCGCGCAGGCGGCGATCCATTTAGAGCCATCCCGCTGCTCTCTGGATTCCCGCCTACGCGGGAATGACGGCGGAGTGAGCAGTTACCAACAAAAATAGTTCAATGCCATGGATATCCGAACAAAACGGGTTTACGAACCACCTGCCAAAGCTGACGGACTCCGCATCCTGGTCGATCGGGTGTGGCCGCGAGGCGTCAAAAAGGAACAGGCCGCGGTTCAGCACTGGATGAAATCGTTGGCGCCCAGCAGCGACCTGCGTAAGTGGTTCGGGCATGACCCGAAGCGCTGGAGCGAATTTCAGGAACGCTATCGGCGCGAGCTGGAAAAGACCCCGGACGCCGTTGCGGAGATCTGCCGTGCCGCCAGCGAGGGGACCATCACCCTTGTTTATTCGGCGCGAGATGATGTCCACAACAACGCCGTGGCGCTGCGTGAATACCTTTTGAAACGCTGCGTACATCACAGGAGTACTGCAGGTAATGATGCCGGCCATTGAGGAATTGCAGTCGATGATCGCGGAAGCTGCACGCATGGAGCTGCTGCCGCGTTTTGGTGCGGTGGCCCGAAAAAAAGCCGATGGTAGCCTGGTCACGGAGGCTGATCTCGCCATGCAGCAGCGACTCGCTACGGCCCTTGCAAAGCGGTGGCCGCAAATCGCGCTGTTGGGTGAGGAGATGCCTGCGGCGCAACAGCAACAATTGCTGGACGAATCGCGCGCGGGCCTGTGGCTACTGGACCCACTGGATGGCACCACCAATTTCTCCATGGGCCTGCCTTTTTTTTCCGTATCCCTGGCACTGTTGGTGGACGGCGAGATCGAACGTGGACTGGTCTATGATCCGATTCGCGACGAATCCTTCTCGGCAGTGAAGGGCAAGGGTGCTGCTCTCGATGGAGCGCCGCTCCGCGATTGTGCGCCGCATTTGTCGCTGGGAAACGGTATCGGTGCCGTGGACTTCAAGCGTCTCGATCCCGATCTGGCCCGTCGCGTCGCCACTGAACCCCCTTTCGCCTCACAGCGAAACTACGGCTCGTCCGCCCTCGACTGGTGCACCCTGGCGGCCGGACGCTACCACGTCTACCTGCATGGGCGTCAGAAACTCTGGGACTACGCCGCTGGCAGCCTGATCCTGCAGGAAGCGGGCGGCCATGCCGCCACCTTCGAGGGGGAGGCAGTATTCACCCCGACATTGGAGCCCCGCTCCGTTGTGGCCGGCGCGGACCGGGAGCTGTTCGATCGCTGGTCCGCCTGGATTTCGGGTACTGGCTGCAAAAGCTGAAACAGCTTGTTGGCCGGCCCGCAGGGAGCCCCGCTAGTGAGCCAACGCTGCTTTGCGGACTCCTTCCCTGGAGCCCGCCCTTTGGGCCAGCCTGCGGCTGGCCCAACCCGCTTCCGGCGGATCTGTGCACTTTTTGTAAGGACTTGTCATTGCCTGCGGAGTACGCCTTAACCTTGGCTCATTAGCGGGGCATAGCAGCTTGTCCGAGAACACCGTTTTCTGTAGGTTGGGGTGAGTTATGCGAACCCCAACATGCTGATTTTGGTAGGCTTCGTTCCTCAGCGCCGACCTACATTGTGGAGCCTATTCCCGGACAGGACACTAGTCGCGGGGGAAATCCTTCAGGCAACAGCGGCCCGACGGGTTGCTGGTTTCGCACGAGCAGAGGCCGGCTCGCGTCTTGTGGAGGATGTAACAGCGGATCGACGGATCTTTCGCATCCCCCCACGTCACGCCGAAGCAGTAGCAGGCCAAGGCGGAATCAGCCTTCTGCTTGAGGCCAACGGTGGTCCGCAGGTTGGCGGTCCGTATCAGCGAATCGTCATCGCCGAAGTAGACCACATCGCATACCGGATCTTCGCAGAAATAGTATCGCCGACCGGTCTCCGCCCATGTCCACGGCTGCATCAGATGATGAATAATCGTCCTGATCGACACCTCGGTACCTGGGTGGCCACTGATCGGGCAGTTGCGCTTCCCGGGCGGCAGGGACTTTCCGCCGGCACTGCAGCAGTCAGCCATGTTCAGTGCTCCCATGCCGATGCAGATCCGTCGGGCAGCACTCTTCGTAGCTGGGCACCCCTTCACGCCGCTCGTACCACTCCCGACTGCGGTTGACCACGCCCACCGCCGCCAGCATCACCGGCACTTCAATCAGTACTCCGACCACCGTGGCCAGCGCCGCGCCCGATTGGAAACCGAACAGCACGATGGCGGTGGCCACGGCCAGCTCGAAGAAGTTGGAGGCACCGATGAGCGCTGAAGGGCCGGCCACGCAGTGGGGCGAGCGCACGGCGCGGTTGAGCATATACGCCAGGCCGGAATTGAAAAAGGTCTGGATCAGGATCGGCACCGCCAGAAGGGCGATTACCAGCGGCTGGGCGATGATCTGCTCGCCCTGGAAGCCGAATAGCAGCACCAGGGTGACGAGCAACGCCACCAGCGACAGCGGCTGGATGACATGCAGCACCCGTTGCAGACGCAGGTAGCCATGCTCGCGGGAGAGCAGCCAGCGCCGCCACAGGGTGGCGACCATCAGCGGCGCGACGATGTAGAGCACCACCGACAGGATCAGGGTGTTCCAGGGCACGGTGATGGCCGAGAGTCCCAGCAGCAGACCGACGATGGGCGCGAAGGCGAAGATCATGATTACGTCATTTAGAGCCACTTGGGAGAGCGTGAAGTGCGGTTCGCCCCGCATCAGATGACTCCAGACGAATACCATCGCGGTGCAGGGGGCGGCGGCGAGGATAATCAACCCTGCGATGTAGGAGTCGATCTGCTCGGCGGGTAGCCAGGGCCGGAACAGCCAGCCGATGAACAGCCAGGCGAGCAGCGCCATGGAGAAGGGCTTCACGCCCCAGTTGACAAACAGGGTCACCCCCACCCCGCGCCAATGCCTGGAAACCCCCTTGATTTCCTTGAGGTCGATCTTGATCAGCATGGGGAGGATCATCAGCCAGATGAGCACCGCCACTGGCAGATTCACCTGAGCCACCTCCAAGGCACCGACGGCCCGGAACAGCCCGGGGAACAACTGGCCGAGCAGAATGCCGGCGCCAATGCAGAGGAAGACCCAAACAGTCAGGTACCGCTCGAAAAAGCCCATTTGCGCACCGGCAGCTTTCTTGCTGGTGGTTTCGCACTGTGCAGACATGGAACTGTCTCCTTCGTCGATGCGCCTACGGCTGCAGCGTGCCAATGCGATCCAATTCCGCCTTCAGCCGCGCCGGGTCCTTCTCCAGTTCGCCCAGGGGCAGCGCGAGAAACGCCTCGATGCGCGCCCTTAGGATGCGGTAGGCATCAAAGAAGGCGGCATCGATCTCCTCGTCGGTTCCGGTCGCGTGGGCCGGGTCCTCCACCCCCCAGTGGCTGCGCACCGCCTTCCCCAGGTAGACGGGGCAGGTCTCGCCCGCGGCGTTGGCGCAGACGGTGATGACGATGTCCGGGGTGACCGGCAGATTGTCCCAGGACTTGCTGTGGTAGCCCTCGGTGGCGATGCCCTCGCGGGCGAGCAGGGCCAGGGAGCGGGGATGCACCTGGCCGGTCGGTTTACTGCCGGCGCTCATGGCGTGCCAGCCCTCGGGGGCCAGATGGTTGAAGGTGGCTTCGGCCAGGATGGAACGGCAGGAGTTGCCGGTACAGAGAAAAAAGACGTTCATGAGGCGGCTTCCGATTGGGTGTGGTCATGGCATACCGGCTTACGCACAACCGCGGGCACCGGGCCGGTTCGGCATTGCGCCAAGGCGGAGCAGATCACCGGCGAACGGCGCGCTGTTGACGATGCCGGCGGCGGTGGTCGCCAGCACCTCGCGCACCCAGGCGGGGAGCCTGGAGCTAACCCTGTAGTAGACCCACAGCCCCTGACGGTGATCCTCCACCCAGCCCGCCTCGCGCAGATGAGCAAGGTGGCGGGAGATGGTGGGCTGCGCCAGATCCAGGCCGTGGGTCAGCTCGCAGACACATAGCTCCCCTTCACGTTGGAGCAGTAGCAGGCAGCGCAGGCGCACCTCGTGGCCGAGTGCCGCGAAAAGCTGTTCCGGTATATGCATATTGCAGTATATATCATTTGCCACATATTCCGGCAACCGAATATTAACTTCATGAGTGGCGTAGGTTGCGGTGAGGAACGAACCCCTGACATAACCATGAATCCGGCAATCCCCGTTGGGGTTCGCAGGATCACCCCAATGAGGTTTGTCAAACGTATATTCAATCCCCGGTGTCGCTGATGCGCCGGTGCAGAGCGGGGGTCACTCAATCACCGTTACCGATTTCAGTTGCGCCCACACCGGCCACCCCTCCGCCAAGCCGAGGGCATCGGCGGAGCGTGCGGTCAGGCGGGCAACCAAGGGTGTCTCGCCCACTTGAAGCCGCACCAGCACCTCCGCCGGGTGCTCTCCCGGGGCGAGCTTCGTGACCACGGCCGGGTTGCGAATGCTGGTTTCCTCCCCGCGCTGCCGGGCCAGGCTGATATCCCGCGCCAGCACCAGCACCCGCACCCGTCGTCCGAGCTTCGCCCCCATATCACGCACCCGCAGGCTGCCGCCGGGGAACTCCATCCGGGCCAGATGCCACTGCGGGTCATGCTCCGCCATCACCGCCTCCACCACCACGCCCACCTCTTGGTCGTGGCGCAGAGGCAGGTCGAGTCGCGCCAGGGTCTCGGTGAGCGAACCGCTGGCGAGCGCCCGCCCCTCCTCCATCAGCACCAGATGGTCGGCGAGCCGTGCCATCTCGTCGGGAGTGGGTGACGTAGAGAATGGGTATCTCCAACCCGTCATGCAGCCGCTCCAGCTAGGGCAGGATCTCCCGCTTGCGCTTGAGGTCCAGGGCGGAGAGGGGGTCATCCATAAGCAGCAGGCGCGGCTTGACCGCTAGTGCGCGGGCGATAGCGACGCGCTGGCGTTCGCCGCCGGAGAGCTGGTCGGGCCGGCGCTCCAGCAGAGGGCCGATGCCGAGCAGTTCGATTACACGGTCGAGGGCGGCGCGGTCCAGCGCCCCGGGCAGCCCGTTTTTTACCGAAGTCGAGGTTGCCGCGGACGGTGAGGTGAGGAAACAGGCTTGCCTCCTGGAACACATAGCCCAGAGGCCGCCGGTGCGGGGGGAGGAAGGCGGCCCCGCCCTGTCACAGCTCGCCATTCACCGTCAGTCAGCCCGTATCAGCCCGGCGATACAGCGCAGCAGCGTGGTCTTGCCGGAGCCGGAGTGGCCGAACAGGGCGGTAACACCCCGGCCGGGCAGTTCCAGATCGACGTCGAGGGTGAACTCGGGATAGGGAAAACGAAACCGCGCCTGGATGCACTCGCTGCTCATACATGCACCACTTGGTAGCGCCGATTGACGAAATACACGGTCAACAGCAACAGGAATGACGCCACCAGCAGGCCGCCGGCCAACAGATGGGCACTGGCGTAGTCCATCGCCTCGGCATGGTCGTAGATGGCAATGGAGAGCACCCGGGTCTCTCCGGGGATATTGCCGCCCACCATCAGCACCACCCCGAACTCACCGACCGTGTGGGCGAAGGTCAGCGTAATGGCGGTGAGGAAACCACGGCGGGCGAGCGGCACCACCACATTGAAAAAACGGTCCCACGGTCCCGCACGCAGGGTGGCCGCCGCATCGAGCATTCCGGTCCCGACAGCGGCGAAGGCGTCCTTGAGCGGCTGCACCATGAACGGCAGGGAGTAGAGGGTGGAGGCGGCCACCAGCCCGGTAAAGGTGAAGGCGAGGTGGTGCAGCCCCATGCCCTGCAGGGTGCTGCCGATGGGGCCGTGCGGCCCCAGGGCGACCAGCATGTAAAAACCCAGCACAGTGGGCGGCAGTACCAGGGGTAGGGCCACTACCGCCTCCACGGCCACCGCCAGGCGCCGGCGGGTGCGCGCCAGCCACCACGCCAGCGGTGTGCCCAGGATCAGCAGCACCACGGTGGTGGCCGCCGCGAGCTGG
>NZ_JAENYR010000138.1 GCF_016841685.1 Thiohalomonas denitrificans | reverse complement strand
CCTGCTTGCGCCAGTTGTACAGGGTTGCCTCTGAAACCCTTTCCTCCCGCGCCAGCTCCTTGATCGTCTTGTTCTCCGGCGGCAGCATTTTCTTCAATACCGCCTCTTTTCTCTCTGCGGAATACCTCACTTTTTCACTCCGTACCGCCCCCTAGTAATTTGCTGTTAGAGTCTATCAAAGAGAGCGGACATCTATCGTGACACAAGGGGGGAGTGTTTCACATCCAATGCAGTACGAAGACGAGTTGTACGGCAAGGTCGAGATTACAGAACCAGTGCTGTTGGAGTTAATGGCAAGCCGCGCGATGCAAAGGATGAAGGGAATTGCCCAGCATGGCATAACGGCCCTTCTTGGGATTACGCCTCCGTTCAGCCGTTTCGACCATTCTGTGGGGGCAATGCTTCTCGTTCGTCGCCTCGGCGCCACGGTCCAGGAGCAGATCGCGGCGCTGCTCCATGACATCAGCCATACAGCCTTCAGTCATGTCATCGACTTTGTGTTTGATGACCAAAGTGGACAAAGCTACCACGAAGAAAAGAAGGAAGAGATCGTTGTTAACTCTGATATTCCCGCAATTCTGAACCGTCACGGCATGGATTGGCGCCAATTCATGGACGAAGAACAATTTCCCCTGCTTGAACAGCCTTCACCTGCACTGTGCGCTGATAGATTGGATTACTTCTTGAGAGATGTGGAGTTCCTCAAGCTCGCTAATCGCAGCGAAATACGTGCCGCGCTTGAGTCCTTTGTGGTCGCCGAGGGACAGATCGCAATCAACAAATTGGATGCCGCGCGTTGGCTGGCGTACACGTTTATTGAGGCAGATCGCGCAAGCTGGTCGAGCTTCCGAGAGGTCGGCCTTTACCAACTCACAGCGGAGGCGATTAAGATCGCTAACCGGTGCGGACTTATCGAGGAAGCGGACCTGTGGGGCTCTGATGAATCCCTCTGGAGCAAGCTCCAGTCAGCGGACCATCCCGAGGTTACGTCGGTGGTAAGACAGATTACCCCAGGGACACGCTTCACCTGGAGCGAAGAGGATGCGGTATTCCATGTGGCAACTAAAGTACGGAGCATAGATCCCCCGGTCGCTAATGGAGGAACAGTGGTTCCGCTGTCGGCCCTGGACCCGATCTTTGCGCGCTATCGAAAGGAGTACTTGGCTGGCAAGCAAAGGCAGTGGCCGATGGGGGTCGTGAATGCGCCCAGCACCATCACAAAAGGGGACGGCGGGGTTTTTGTCTAATCTTCTTGCGTTGCGAAGCCTAAGAAATCATCCGCAAAGCGTTTATGTATGGCTAGACCGCGACGCATTGAGTTTTCGGGGGTGCTCTACCTCGTTTCGATGCCCGGACGTTTCTACCACAGCAGGATGGGATCGGGGGCTTGCGTGAGGAGTTTTTCTTCTGCGCGAGTGAGTGTGATTGGAGAGCCCGGTGCGGGAAAACCGCACGCCGGGATCTGTGCAGGGGGCATCGGGTAACCGGCGTTCCTACTGCGACGGCTTTAAAGGCGCACATCGTGCAAGTTCTTGAGCTTCGAATCCCCCCAGTTTTGCAGATGATTATAGTCGCGGTTGGGATGTGGGTTTTTTCAGTAGTATTTCCTGCTCTGAATGCACCTGTCAGCAGCACGATGGGTCTGTCGGCTAGCTCTATTTCCCTCGGAGTAATAGTTGCAGTGCTTGGGGTGCTAGAGTTCAGAAGGGCTAATACGACTGTTGACCCTCGTTTTCCCGATAGATCTTCACGGTTGGTGGTAAGCGGGGTCTATCGCATCAGCAGAAATCCCATGTATCTCGGATTTTTCTTGGTATTGTTCGGGTGGGCGTGGTACCTGATGAACTATTTGGCATTTTTGTTACTTCCTTTATTCGTTGTTTACATGAATTGCTTTCAGATCCAGCCCGAGGAACGGTATATGGCCCAGAAATTCGGAGATGAATTCGATAAGTATGCAGCCAGGGTACGCCGATGGATATAACAACTCGGTGCGCCCGGAAAAATTACTCGCTACGCTGATAATTTTCCGGTGAGTCCGACGCTTACCTTTCCCCTGCGCTCCAGGGCAACGCGCGGTTTACGTGGGGCATTCGGTGTCGAGGATCAATGGGGTCGGAGTCATTGATTTGGTGGGGGTAATCTTGAGACGAGTTACAGGGAGTTCCCGTCATGGCCCGTTTGCCCCGACTCTATCTGCCTGGATGTGCCCAGCATGTCATACAGCGTGGGGAAATCCGGGGTCAGGTCTTTCCTCGTGCGTTTAACACGAAAATCCGGGATTTCCGGACTCTCCTTCAGGAAGGCTTGGCGGGTGCCCGGTTCATTCGCTTCAGCAGCAGGTAGCCCCCCATCCAGAGGGTGACTGACAGGCCAATGGCCGTGAAGATGGCTGGCATAGGTTTGCTGAAGCTGCTGATCGATCCGGCGTAGGTCGCAATCAGGGCATAAGGCAGGGAGCCAGTGGTAAACAGAAGTAGAAATCTGGAGAACCGCATTCCGGTGGCCCCTGCCATGCAACAACTTACCTCGGGCAAGATCGGTATGGCACGGCAAACAAGGAGTGCCGCCGGGCCCAATCGGTTGAATGCATTGCGCATCTCACTCAACTGCTCTTGGCTGCGGTATATTCGGTTGAGTAACCGCCAGCCGTGGGCGCGGCTGATGAGGTAGCCGCTGACTCCGGCTAAGGAATAACCCAGCATTACGACGATAGGTGCGAGCGGCCATCCGAGCAGGTAGCCGGCGAGTATCGTGACGGTTAAGGTAGGCACGGCAAAGATTAGATCGGCCGCCAACAGGCTGATGACCACGGCTGCTATGTAGGCCGGATGAGAGTGTTCTATGGCGGCAAGAGTGGCTTTGACCTGTTCGGTAGTAAGAAGCCCTATCGCATTGGCGAGTGAAAAGAGGCTGACAAAAAACAGTGCCAGCGCCAGCATGGTTTTTAGCAGGTGCCCCATATCCCTTCCCCCGTCGTTCGAAGACCCAAGCTGGTTTGATTCAGCTATCCCGCAGAATGGCGTAGGCGAGTCGGGGCCAAAGGCGGTGTATCAGTAACAGCAAGCGCGTGCGTTCAATGGGTATGGTGTGCCGTCCTTTCGTGATGCCTCGCAGGGCATCATCAACCAGACGCTGGGGGCTGATCTTCCCCTTTTCGGGCCGGTCCCGGGTCATTGCGGTGTCCACCAGCGCCGGTAGTACTTCAAACACTTCGATGGGCGTTCCGCGCAGTTGATAGCGCAACGTCCGGGTAAAGCTGTGCAGACCGGCCTTGGCGGCGCAGTAGACCGGCGCGCTCTGTTTCGGCACGACCGCCAGCGCCGAGGTGATGTTGACAATGGCGCCGCGTTCACGGCTCAACAGCGGCAGCAAGTGGTGAGTGAGCTGCACTTGTGCCACTAAATTGATGCTGAACTCCTCGGCGATGGTGTGCCACAGGTCCGGCTGTTCGAGCAACTTGTATTGCCGCTGTATACCGGCGTTGTTGATTAGTATGTTGATCTGGCCGTAGCGCGATGCGAGGTGCCTGAACAGTTCCCGGACCTCGGCAGCGTCGGTAATGTCGCACCGCACCGTATCCAGCTGCCGATTGCGCGAATGGGCACGAGCCAGCTTTTCGCTGTCGCGACCACAGATGATTACCCGGTTGTCACGTTCCAGCAGCGCCTCGGCGAAAGCCAGGCCGATACCGCTGCTACCGCCCGTGATGAGAATGGTTAGATCGTTGAGATTCATGCCCCTGCCTCTGTCTGTGCTTGCTATGGGACAGAGTGCAGGGTTTTATCAGTCCGGTTCATTAACCCATGTTAATAAGCCTTGATGCGGGTGCGGATGCGGGAGAGAGCGACATCGGTGATTCCGAGGTAGGAGGCGATGTGATACTGCGGTATGCGTTTGGCGAGCCGCGGATATGCAGCGAGGAAGTTGAGATAACGGGTTTCTGTGGAGTCCAGCAAAAACTCGGCCTCCCGTGCCTCCGTTTTCAAGGCGACTTGTTCTGCCAGGAGCCGCCCCAGTCGTTCCCACTCGGGGTACTGCTGCCACAACTGCGTGCGCTGCGCATCGCCGAGGGCCAACGTTTCGGTCTCTTCCAGGGCCTGGATGGAAAACCGACAGGGCTGCCGGGCAAGGATGCTACGCATGCAGCCAACGAATTGGCCCTCGGCGGCGAATGACTTGTTGTACTCCCGGCCATCCTCGGTTGTATAGACAAAACGGACCAAGCCATGAGCGACGAAGTAGAGATTGGCGTTACTCTCCCCCGCGCGCAGCAGGTAGTCGGTTTTCGCGAAGTGGACCGGCTTGAGGGCGTCCGCGAACGCGGCTCCCGCCGCAGCCGAGAACGGCGTCAGCTGTTCGATAGTCGTGAACAGTTTGGCTATTGAATCGGTCAATGCCATTTTCCCGAGCGGGAGTCGGATAAGACCTGGTATTGTACCATTACGGCTATTTTTGATGCTTGATCAGAACGGCGGGCTACTGCAACTTCGGAAAGAGCGACAGGGTGAAACGCCGGAGGGCGAATCAATGACGAACATTCAGCCGTCATTGCGAGCCGTACCCGCCGCTGCGCGGCCCCGAATCGATGACGA
>NZ_JAENYR010000137.1 GCF_016841685.1 Thiohalomonas denitrificans | reverse complement strand
TCAGTTCGCTCAAAAGCGCCCGGTCGTCGAAGTCGGCGCTCCAGTCGGGCAGGCGGGTGAGGTCCGGCAGCTCTTCGGTTTGCCCTTCGGCGTCGAAGGTGGGGCCGCTGCCGCGGCTGGAGAGCCACACGCCCTGCACGTCCGGCGTTTCGTCCTCGGCGGCCCGTTGGAAGAGGTCATTGCCCTCGGCATCCTCGGTGAGCCGCCCGAGCACGGTGGTGTCGAACTGCCCGTCGCCATCGAAGTCGTACGTGGTACTGGCCTCACGCTCGAGGGTAGCGCGGCTGCCGTCAAAGCGGGTGGCCTCGCCTGGCACTCGCCAGCTTGCTTGCGCTCCCCGTCACTATGCCAGCGGCACAGGATGGTTCGTATTTGATAGTGGTTTCGGCGGCTTTCACATGCTTCCCGATCAGTACCTCGGTTTAAGGGCAAGGTTGCGTGATCCGTTGGGGTTGTATTTGAATTCAATGTCGACCAGACAAACATCGTCTTCCATATAAGGGTCAAAAGAAGCAGTAAAGCTTCCATACCATTGACCATCAATGGCTGTATAGTAAAACCGTTGTGCTGGGAGCTGCACTTTGTAATCCGGTCCGCCTCTCATCGCGGATACGGTAATTTGGGGCTGGTATCCACTTCCCGGGGCTTCATTGAGGTAGAGGTCGTCTGTCCTCTGAATGCCTCCATCAACCGCCTTTAATGTGATGGACCAACTCCCCTCTTGTTCTCTCCAATGCTTCCCTGGGACCTTCGGCTCTCGTTGGCAGGTAGCGACGATTCCCCCGGCTTCGAAACTTTTTCCGTTCGGGACAGGTTCGAGATAACCACTACCATATTCGACATCCTCAAACCTCTCCACCCGCCATGCCTTGATAATGTACGGGTTGTCCGGCGTATTGTAAGTGCGCCAGCTGCTTTTTTTCCCATATTTACCCACGGCATCAAGATCCAACGAAACATCTCCGGTCTCAAACACGATGGTCGCGAGTTTAGGATGTTTGATGCTCAGTATTCCCACGTCCTGTCCACTCGCTTCTACCTTGAATTTTCCCTCGCTGTCCGTGACATAAGAGGTCAGCCCCGTTCCTGGCGCAAAAGTACCACCGCCAGCAATATCCAAGTTGACCCGGGCGCCGACAACCGGCTTCCCGTACTGATCCACCACTTTGCCGTACATCGTAATCGGGAGATTGCGGTCCGTGGCCATTTGCAGCATCTTGCCGGCGCGCCCGCCGATCGCTTCAACAAGCTCCCGCTGCGCCACTTTCAAGACCGACTCGTCCTTCTTGTTCTGGGCTGCCTCGACGGCCGCTACTTTGGTCTCAATTTTCTTGAGCTTGGCTTCGCCGTCGGGTGGAGAGACATTTCCCACTTGTGAGGGCGTATGGGTGTCTTCCTGCAAACTCGCCCACATAATCACGGTTAGTGCGATAACCAGACCGACCAATAACCCCCATAGACCCTTTCTGTTCATTATTGCGCCACTTTAAGTTTATCCGTGTACAAGCCGGAATATACGCCTTTAGCTTGCGGATTTAGCCGGAAACTCTCTTCCATCACCTGCAACCAATAATTCCCCCGGCCCCGTCCAGGCTCACTCAGATAGCCATGAAACTGGGCGCTGTGGCCTTGGTTTGAGGTAGTAAACGAGCGATTAGATGCGGAGCCACCGCTTATATCTGAAAACGGCACGCCATTTTCCCTATTTTGGAGGTTCGTATCCACCTGCCCCAGTGCGTTCGTCCGCGCCGGGATGATATGCCCCAGAATACGGACGTAGTGGGTTTGCGCTTCCGAGCCGTCGACTGGACGCTGTGGGTCCCAGTCGAGTTGCTCCACGTCCCGGTAAAAGCGGGAGCTAACCGTCTCCACGCTCGGCCCCGCACACGGGGCGCCGTCCGGGTAGCTCCAGCCGGTCGGCTCACCGGTGATTTCATCGTAAGAGCTGGCTGCGCAAATCTGCTCGTTGCTGTACTCCCACTCGGGGCCCTTGCTGTAATCGGGCTTGGTGAGCTGGTTGAACTCCCAGGCTGTGAGCGCCGCATCACCCGTATTGAAGAAGTTGACGATACGCCCTGACTTGGTGCCGATCTCCCGATAATAGTTGTTGTTTCCCGTGCCGAAATCGGCAGTGAGCTGCGCGGTGGTGGTCTCACCGTGGCGCATCACGGCGGTGCCGTTATCGTCGGTGATGATATTGTTGAACCGGTATACGTCAGGCGGCATATCATAGTTTAAGCCGACCTCGTTGTTGTATTTTCGCCAAGCTTCTTCGGGAGAGAGGGGTTCGGCATCGGCCCCCGGGATTATATCGGACCCCGGAATCAGATGCGCCATGTCAACAAGTGCCGAGTCGTAGCTGCCTCCCACTTCGGCGGCTTGGCTAGCCGCGTAGCTGTCGACCAGCAACTCCTCGGCATGGCGCAGGGCCTCGCTGACGACCACGTTGCCCATGCTGTGGGCGATGAGGTGCAGCCGTTCGGCATCGCTGCGTTGACCCTTAAGCCATGTTTTTAGCTTCGCGCCGGTCAGGCGCGCCACCACTTCGCTTTGGTCGTAGTTTTGGGCGTGCTGGGCGGCCAGTTGTGCGGGTCCGATGCCGTAGCAATGGGCCGGTTTATAGAACCAGCCGGTCGGCCAGGTCACGGCCGCAAACCGCCCTTGATATCCCAACCAGTAGAGACGTTTGAACGCGGTCTCCGCGAAGTTTTGCTTTTCGATATCGCGCATACGCCAGCCATGAACCAGAATCGCCTTGTCCCTTTTCGGCGTGGCATCGCGAACGCCATCGTAAACCCAGAGGGGGGGCTTTCCGTCATCCTCCCTTTCGATGTCGTGGGGGGCCGGAAGGTGGTTTGGCGGCTCCGGAAATCCCGGTACCGAGTATTCGAAACAGTTATCGGCGTTATGGGTAAAGCCAGCCGGCTCTGCCGTTCCTGCAGTCCAGGTTTCGTAAAAGTCCTCGATATTACGGAAATCAAAATACACCTTGCGTTCCGCCAAAGATTCATCCTCACCGATCTTAACGAGCGCGATCGAGAGATAGCAGCTCTGCGACTCCTCAGCACAGATGGCTTCGTTGGGAGCGATGGCCTCTAAAATGAGCCGAATATCTCCATCAGTATCCAGTAACTCGTTTAACTGCTCGGGATAAAGCCTAGCTTCGTCTCCGCTACGGAGCGTCACCACGTGCGCGCCAGGCTGGTTAGCGGCGCGCACCTGCCTTATCGTCTCTTGCGCATCGAAGATATAGGCGTGGGCCTTTTTCTGCTTGTTCCACGTCCCTGGAAACAAATTCACGTTGATGTTATTCGCTGTCAGCACCAAGCGTACGTCTTCAACTTTCCGGCTACCCAGCCTTACAGCCATTGGCAGGAAATCCTCCAAGTCGCGGTAGCTTTCGATATGCTTAAGCCGCCGGCCGTAGTCGCCTTGGGTGTTTGTCTGTCCGGCCGCACCGGGATTTTCATCCCACTGCTCGCACTCCTGCTCAAATTCTTCGCCTGCGGCAGGCAGTGGGTTTTGTTGGGATGTGCAGTGGGTCAAATCCCACTGGATCTCCCCTTTGTAACTCACCACGTCAAGGTCGTTGTTCACCCAAAAGCGGTATGGCTGCGATGGCGTAGTTCGGTCCGTAGGCGGTGCACCGCCCGCGATGTCCTCGGGGCCCTCTTGCTCAACATCGAAGGTCAACTTACCGTCACGGTTTAGGTCCACCGATACCGCGAGCGATAAGAAGGCATACTCCCATAAAGTGTTTGCCGTGTCGTTGTTGGCATAAAGACGCAGCGTAAGCGCATCACCTTCAGCCAGTTGACTGAGGTGCTCGAGATTGTCAAACCGTAGCTTCCCATCCGGGCCATAGCTCGCCCTCAGCTCCTGCTCGCCCAAGGTGAAAATCAATTCCTGGTCGTTGTCGTATGCGTAAGCCTGGAGCGCATCCAGCCGTTCATCGCCGTTTCCAGGCGCGTATAAGTCGTAATGAAATTCCAGTAGCGCATCGTCGCTGGCGATAAACGGGGCATCTAGTTCCAGAATATCTTCGCTCTCATTCAGCGCGTTCTCCCGCCGTATTGCCTGGACCTCCAAGTCATAAATGCTGAACTGAAACTCCGGCCGGTAGGCCCACTGGTAGGCGGGCTCGGGTTGTTCGAGGTCGAGGTTGGGGTCGGCTTCGTTGGTTTGACGGTAGGCCTGGAGTTTGAGGCCGGAGGCCTCTTCGTCATAGACCGGCACCTTGAACGGCACGAATTGGTCGGGGCGGTAGGTCAGGATGCCTTCGTTGACGCCGGTGCTTCCGAAGTCGGGGTTACGGTCTTTCGGCTCGCCGGAGACCTGCAGGTACAGGTGCTGGTTGCCGATGTTCTCCTCGGGCAGGCGGATGACCTGGAGCTGGCGGCCGGGCTTGATGGCGAATTGCGAGAGCTGGTTGGCGCCGCTGCCGGTGACCGCCTCCAGGTTGTAGTTTTCGTCGACCACCTTGGCCAGGCGGGCGGTGTAGCCGTAGTCGCCGAGGGCTTCGGGCAGGGGCCGTCCGTTTTCGCCGTACCATTCGGTGTAGATGTTGATGTTGGTGTCGTCGGCCAGGCCCGCGCCCTCGAAGCCGATACGGCTCTCGCCTTGGGTGGGGCCCTGGTCGATAGTGCTTTTGCGCTCGGCCCAGATTCTCAGGTTGGGCGGGGCCATCACCAGTTCGCTCATGGCGAAGGCGATTTGCCCGCCGGCACTGCCGTCGTCGGCGGACTTCAGGGTGGTGGTGACCTCGCCGACATAGCCGCTGGCGC